>NZ_JAYGHA010000018.1:63329-72406 GCF_034931405.1 Anabaena sp. UHCC 0451
AAATTAGCAAATCAACCCAGAAAACTAACTGTACAGAAGACAAAACCTCAACCTAAACCTATTAGACCTGTCACACCCCCAAATTTACAAGATGAAATTGACTTACTGCAAACAGCAGTCCGTTTGGATGTTATTCCTAGTTCTAATCAGCCGATTTCCCATAAAGATGGGATCGCACTCCAACAAGAGTTAGAAAATTTGATTGGTAGAGTTGAAAGTACCCATTTGGCGGTTTTAGGTCGTGGTGGTAACACAAGCAACTCTTCATCATTAAAAGCAGAAAATACCAAAGCATTTAATGAGATTATAGATCCAAGTTTAGAGGAAACTTTAGACCAAGCTAGGGAAGTTGCCAAAAATATTCCTGTGTTAATTTCTCAAAAAAAATATGCCTTAGCACGTCAACAATGGTTAGAGACAAAGAGAAATTTATGGCAAGAGTTTCCTGTTAATCAAAGGTTAGCTCAACCGGAAATTCGCTCAGTTTGGTTAGACAGAGGGACAATTGTTAATGCTGGGAATGAAGAGGGACTAGCAAAGATTTTTGATCGTCTAGCAAAAGCGGGAATTAACACCGTATTTTTTGAAACTGTCAACGCTGGTTATACGATTTATCCTAGTCAGGTTGCACCAGAACAAAACCCCCTAATTAAAGATTGGGACCCATTGGCAGCAGCTGTCAAATTAGCCCATGCACGGGGGATGGAATTACACGCTTGGGTGTGGACTTTTGCTGCTGGTAATAGTCGTCATAATCAAATAATTGGTGTCAGTCCTGATTATCCAGGTCCTGTCCTAGCAGCTAATCCTGATTGGGCAAATTATGATCAAAATGGACGGATGATTCCAGTTGGTCAAACTAAGCCTTTTTTAGATCCAGCTAATCCCGAAGTTAGACAATATTTATTAAAGTTGTATGCAGAAATTGTGACTCGTTATCAGGTGGATGGAATACAACTAGACTATATTCGCTATCCTTTTCAAGACCCTTTTACTGGTCGAACTTATGGTTATGGTAAAGCAGCAAGGGAACAATTTCAGCAACAAAATGGTGTAGATCCTCTAAAAATTAATCCTCGACAACGGGAATTGTGGAAAAAATGGACAGCATTTCGTACTGAACAAGTTGATAGTTTTGTGGCTGAAGTTTCACAAATGTTGAAACAAAAACGAGCTAATTTAATTTTGTCGGTGGCTGTGTTTCCGTTGGGAGAATATGAACGAGTGCAGAAGATTCAGCAACATTGGGAAGTTTGGGCAAGAAGGGGCGATATAGATTTAATTGTGCCGATGACTTATGCTTTAGATACTCCTCGTTTTCAAAGACTAGCCCAACCTTGGATTAATTCTACTAAATTAGGTGCTACTTTATTAGTTCCAGGGATTCGTTTACTTTCTTTACCGACTGTGGGAGCATTTGATCAATTACAATTACTGAGGGATTTACCTGTGAGTGGTTATGCTCTCTTTGCTGTAGATAATTTTAATAATGAGTTAGATAAATTATTGAGTAGCACTCAAGGTAAGGTGCAAAATTCCAAGACTGAACCTATTCCTCAACGTCAACCATTTCGGACTGCGGCTTTTCGTTTTGCTGCTCTGCAACAAGAATGGCGGTTTGTCAGAGAAAATAATCAACAATTCCATAAGTCGGTCACGACAATGGCTGATTTTCAGAATCAATCTCAGAAGTTACAAAATGCTCTTAATCAATTGGCGATTTTACCTTCTGCTAGTAATTTGATTAGTGCTAGAGGTGAACTTGCTCGTTTCCAGACTAAATTTAAAACTTGGATGAGTGCAACTGCAAAGGAAAATCCCTATCGAGTGAAAGTATGGGAAAATCGGCTGTTAACTATAGAAAGATTATTACGTTACGGTGAGAGGCGAGTAATCAATTAAAAATTAAAAATTAAAATTAAAGTATGCAAATATCCCCTTATTATCTTGTTCTCCAAAGTTTAGAGTCAATTATTGACTATTCGCCATTGATGGTGACGCTGGAAACACCTTTATTAGATGCGATCGCTTTGATGGCGATACATGATAAAAGTGTGTTGATAAAATCCGTCTCCCAAGTAGTAGGATATTTGACACAACAAGATATATTGCGATTGGTTGTATCTGCATCTGATTTGAGAAATACCAAAATT
This sequence comes from Anabaena sp. UHCC 0451, assembly GCF_034931405.1. Lineage (NCBI taxonomy): Bacteria > Bacillati > Cyanobacteriota > Cyanophyceae > Nostocales > Nostocaceae > Anabaena > Anabaena sp. UHCC 0451. The sequence goes on from NZ_JAYGHA010000018.1 coordinate 65,483, forward strand.
TCTGAAGTGATGCAGACTCATGTTACTCAAATAAATACAGAATCAGTTAACAACTTAGCAACAGTAATATCTCAGTTGTTTCAATCGGAGTTACAGTTACTAGTTGTTGTTGATGAACAAGGACAGATAGTGGGAACAATTACCCATAAAAGTATTGATCAAGCGATTGCATCAGGAGAAGAGAAAATTAACGATTGTCAACTGGTAGAAAATCAACTTTTGCAATCCCAGCAGATGTTGCAATTAATTATGGATACCATGCCCCATAATATTTTTTGGAAAGATATCAACTCTCGCTTTTTGGGTTGCAATCTTAACTTTGCCCAAATGGTTGGTTTTGAAAATCCAGCAGAAATTGTGGGTAAAACAGATTATGATTTAGTTCCTAACCAGGAGACAGCAGAATTTTACCATCATTATGATGCTGCAGTGATGCAAAATAATCAGGCTGAATATCATTCTATTACACCTAAACAACAAGCAGATGGCAGTCAGATTTGGCTAGAAAATAACAAAGTTCCCTTGTTAAATAGTCAAGGCCAAGTAGTAGGTATGTTAGGAACTATGGAAGATATTACTGAGCAAATGCGATCGCAAGAAGCTTTAGAAAAAAGTGAAGAACGTTTCCGCTTTTTAGCTGAATCTATTCCTCAGCAAGTCTGGATTGCAAATACTGAGGGCAGTATTGAATATGTTAATCAACGTACTATTAATTATTTCGGCTGTATACCAGAGCGGCTTTTAGGTGAAAAATGGCAGGATTGGGTACATCCTGATGATTTACAAACAAGTATCAATACTTGGCATGAATCTTTAACTACAGGGATAGATTACGAAATAGAATTTCGTTTGTGGGAACAAGGATCAGAAACTTATCGCTGGCATTTAGGACGAGCTTTACCATTACGCGATCGCCAAGGACAAATTATCAATTGGTTCGGCACAAATACAGATATTCATGATCGCGTAGCCGCAGAAATTGCCCTGCGAGAAAGTGACCAGAAATATCAAAATATGACCCAAGTTTCACCTGTGGGGATCTTTCGTTGTGATGCTCAAGGTAAATGTCTATATGTGAATGATCGCTGGCATGAAATAACAGGATTAACAAAGGCAGCAGCAATGGGATTTGGCTGGTTAGAAGCTATTCATCCCGATGACAGAGAGCGCATCATGCAGGAGTGGGTGGAATCTATCCGAGAAAATCGGCCTTTTCGAGCAGAATACCAGTTTCTGTGTGCTGAGGGCAGAATTACTTGGGTATTTGGTCAAGCTGTAGCCGAACAAATTGTCAATAGAGAAGTGATTACTTATGTTGGTACATTCACTGATATTGGAGATTTAAAACGGGTAGAATCAGCATTAGCAGAACGAGTGAAATTAGCAGATTTTCGGACTGAAGTTGATGCTATCCTCACTCAATCAGAAACTTTAGTCACCATGATGCGTGGCTGTACCGATGCTTTGGTTAAACATCTTGATGCTGCCTTTGCTCGGATTTGGATACTGAACCCAGAAGCACAAATTCTCGAATTACAAGTGAGTTCCGGTATCTACACCCATACTAACGGTTGTCATAGTCGGGTAGCGATGGGTAGGTTAAAAATAGGTTTAATTGCCGCAGAGGGTAAACCGCATCTTAGCAACTCTGTACACGATGATCCCTCTATTAATGACCAAGAATGGGCTAAACGAGAGGGAATGGTGGCTTTTGCTGGTTATCCCTTAATGATAGAAGGGGAAATCATCGGCGTTATTGCTTTATTTTCCCGGCAACAATTGACAGAATCAGCTTTTACAGCTTTACATATTGCTGCCAATGAAATTGCGATTGGGATTAAACGTAAACAAGCTGAAGCTGCACTGCGAGATAGTGAAGAGCGTTTCCGCAACCTAGTTGAAGCTAGTAGTGATTGGGTATGGGAAATTGATGAAAATGCCGTTTATACTTATGTTAGTCCTAAAGTAAAAGAAATTTTGGGTTATGAACCCCAGGAAGTTTTAGGTAAAACTCCCTTTGAATTGATGCCAATCGAAGAAGCGGAGCGTGTTCGCAAAATTGTAGCTCCGATAATTACAAGCAGACAATCCTTTAAATGTTTGGAAAATACGAATCTTCATCAAGATGGTCATCTGGTAGTTTTGGAAACTAACGGTATTCCAGTATTTGATTCTGAGAGGAAATTTTGTGGTTATCGTGGCATTGATAGAGACATTACCATTCGTCAACAGGAAGCATCCACATTATGGGAAACCCAACAGCAGCTACAGGCAATTTTAGATAATTTTCCAGCAGTTATGTATTTGTTAGACACAGAAAATAAATACCTGTTAGTTAACCGCCAATATGAAAAGCTATTTAATACTCAAGAACAGGTAATAGGTAAAAGTTTGTATGATGTCTGGCCTGATGATATGGCTAAAGCATTTGCCATCAACAATGCTGAAATAATTGCAGATGGTGTTCCTAGAGAATTTGAAGAAGTTGCTTTGCACCAAGACGGGTTACACACTTACCTGTCTGTGAAGTTTCCTTTAAAAGATGTCAATGGCATAACTTATGCTGTTTGTGGTATTTCTACTGATATTACAGAACGCAAATTAGCAGAAAAATCGTTGTTAAGGTTGCACAAAGCAATAGAAAGTACAAGTGATGCTATTAGTATTACAGATATTACAGGTCAGGCTATCTATGTTAATCCTGCCTTCTTAAATGTATTTGATTATACGGAATCTCAATTAAATGCCCATGGCGGTCTTGCGGCTAATTTTCGGAATCAGGAGTTATTTAAGAGAGTATTTCAGACAGTCCAGCAAGGTCAGTCTTGGCAGGGCGAAGTGACTATGAAAACTCGGGATGGGGAAAAAGTCAAAATTGATTTACGTACTGATGCCATTAAAGATGCTTCAGGGGAGATTGTGGCATTTGTTAGTATTTATACAGATATAACTCAGCGCAAATTAATTGAGGAAGGTTTGCGACTACGTGACCGAGCTATGGCTGCTAGTGGTAACGGTATTGTGATTGCTGATGTTACCAGCCCAGATAACTCAATTATTTATGTTAATTCTGCTTTTGAGCGCATAACTGGTTACTCGGTTGCAGAAGTCTTGGGACAGAATTTTCCTTTATTTCAAGATGTTGATATCAATCAATCAGCCTTAGAAGAACTGAGAACTGCGATGGAAGCGGGACAAGACTGTACAGTGGTTTTACGTAATTATAGTCAAGATGGGAGCTTATTTTGGCATGAATTAAATATTTCTCCTGTCTATGATGTGTATGGTTATCTTACACACTATATTGGTATTCAAAATGATATCACTGAACGCAAGCAAACAGAAATAGCATTGTTGATTAGCCAACAACGGCTGCAATACTTACTAACGTCTAGTCCAGCCGTAATTTATACTGGCAAAACCTCAGAAGATTTTGGGGCTATTTTTATCAGTGATAATGTCAAAGGTATGTTAGGTTATGAAGCACGAGAATTTATAGAAGATTCAGACTTTTGGTATAATCATATCCACCCGGAAGATAGACCAACTGTATTGGCAGAACTATCACAGGTATTAGAGAAAAAGCAGTATAGTTTAGAATATCGTTTTTTACATCAAGATGGTACTTATTGTTGGGTATATGATCAAGGTAAGGTAGTCTGGGATGAAGCTGGCAACCCATTAGAACTTGTCGGCTATTGGGCAGATATTACCAGCCGCAAGCAATTAGAGAAAGAATTAATAATAGCATTGGAGAAAGAAAAAGAACTTAACGAGCTTAAATCCCGCTTTATTTCCATGACTTCTCATGAATTCCGCACTCCTTTAAGTACCATCTTGTCTTCTGCGGAGTTGCTAGAACACTATCGTTACAGATGGACACAGGAAAAACAACTGACTCATCTGCATCGAATTCAAACCGCTGTCCACAGAATGGCAGAAATGTTAGATGATATTTTAGTAAGTGGTAAGGCAGAAGCGGGAAAACTTGAATATAGACCTTCATCTTTTGATTTGGTGAAATACTGCCGTCAATTAGTAGAAGAAATCCGGTTGAATTTGAGGACTCAGCATTTGATATCCTTTAGCAGTAACTGTGAATCTATTTCCTGCTATATGGATGACAAATTATTAGGACATATTCTGAGTAACTTACTCTCAAATGCAATTAAATATTCTGCCGATGATAGCTTAGTCAAATTTACACTTGCTTGTAAAGATGAAAAAGCTACATTTGAAGTTCAAGACCAAGGAATTGGGATTCCAGAAGAAGACCTCCTGCACTTATTTGAATCTTTCCATCGTGCTAGAAATGTGGGTAATATTTTAGGTACTGGATTAGGACTAGCGATTGTCAAAAAATGTGTAGATATTTACCAAGGTGAAATTTCTGTGACTAGCAAAATCGGAATAGGTACAAAATTTATTGTTCAACTACCCTTAAAAAAATATACAACAGGAGGTTAATTATGCCCAAAATTTTAGTCATAGAAGATGAAGAATCCGTGCGGGAAAACCTGTTAGATTTGTTAATGGCTGAGGAATTTGAAACAGTTTCTGCTGCTAATGGAAAAATCGGCTTAAATTTAGCTATTTCTGAAGTGCCAGATTTGATTTTATGTGACATGATGATGCCCGATCTTGATGGTTATGAAGTATTAAAATCATTACGTCAACAAGCATTAACTTCGACAATTCCCTTTATTTTTTTAACTGCAAAATCTGCAAAATCTGATATTCGTCAAGGTATGGATATGGGAGCAGATGATTATTTAACTAAGCCGTTCACGCGCTCTGAGTTATTGAGTGCGATTATGAACAAATTAGAAAAATATGCCAATTTAAAAAAACATTTATCCATTCAGACTGCGGTTCATAAATTAACCCCCAGAATGCAGTTGTTAGATAAACAATTACACCAGGCTATTCTCAATGATGATTTCAAAGGATTTGAGATTCATTATCAACCAATTGTTGATATCAATACTGGTAAAATAACTGGTGCTGAGAGTTTATTACGTTGGAATAGTTATGAATTAGGTCCTATTTCTCCTGCTGAATTTATTCCTTTGGCAGAGGCAAATGGGTTGATTTTTAATATTGACAACTGGGTATTAAAAAATGTCTGTCAACAAATTAGAATTTGGCACGATGCTGGGATTAGATCCTTGACTTTTGCTGTCAATTTATCAGCAATTGAATTTAATCAATCAGATTTAAGCTCTAAAATTATTAACTTAATAGAAATTAATGATTTAGATACAAATTGCTTAGAGATTGAAGTTACTGAAACAATGATTATGGAAAATGTCACCTGTGCGATCGCTATCATGAATCAATTACGTTCTCTGGGAATTAAAATTGCAATTGATGATTTTGGTACAGGACAATCTTCCTTAAACTATCTGCAACTTTTCCCAGTTAATACAATTAAAATTGATCGTGCTTTTGTCCAAAATGTTCATCAAGATTATCCCAAATCAATTATTACTAAATCACTGATTAAAATGGCTCAGGATTTAAATCTTAAGATCATTGCAGAAGGAGTGGAAACAGCAGCAGAATTTTTATTTTTACGCGAAAATAAATGTGATGCTATCCAAGGGTTTTTATTCAGTCGCGCCTTACCAAAGACAGAGTTTGAACAGCTTTTATTCTCTAATAAGACTTTATCTATATAGAAAATATAGCAGTTATTAAAAATTCTCAATATCAAATCTCAATATCAAATCTAAAAGGCACATTTAAAATCCAATAATTAGCATAGGTAAAATCAGTCATGAGTCACCAGGAAAATGAGCTTAAATCCCAGTTTGATCAATCTTCTTCCCATTCAGGAGAACGTTATTGGGGTTATGTAGAAGTAATAGAAGAAGGAGAAAATTATAGAATTAGTCGGGTAGAAATCAAACCCAGACACGGGATTAAAGCACAAACTCATTATCATCGTCATGAACATTGGGTTGTAGTTTCTGGTGTGGCTAAGGTAACTTGTGGTGATGAAGAGATATTCCTAAATCGTAATCAGTCAACTTATGTACCAGCAGCTACTCTGCATAAAGTAGAAAATCCCGGTTCTATTCCTTTAGTAATTCTAGAAATTCAAAATGGTGAATATTTGGGTGAAGATGATATAGAGCGTCCTGTTGACATAACGCCAGAATAATGAAAAATCTACAACTGCCTATTTGTTGGCAAGCTGTTCTGGCTGAAGAATTAGAAAAACCCTACTTTGGTAAACTGCACGATTTCTTAGTTCAGGAAAGAGAAGCTTATACTATTTATCCACGGGAAGAAGATGTCTTTTCTGCCTTGGAATTAACAACTTATGAGCAGGTAAATGTTTTGTTATTGGGACAAGATCCCTATCACAATGAAAACCAAGCTCATGGATTATGCTTTTCTGTGAAACCTGGGATTAAACCACCTCCATCACTGCTGAATATTTTTAAAGAACTGAAAGCAGATATGGGTGTTGATATTCCCAATCATGGTTATTTGGTCAACTGGGCTAAACAGGGTGTGCTAATGTTAAATACGGTATTGACTGTGAGATCACACACACCAAATTCTCATAAAAATCAAGGTTGGGAAATTTTCACGGATGCGGTGATTAATAAGGTTAATCAAAAACCTGATCCGGTGGTGTTTGTGTTATGGGGTGGATATGCACAAAAGAAGTTGAAGTTGATTGATACAACTCGACATTTAGTTATTAAGTCTGCTCATCCTTCTCCACTTTCTGCACATAATGGCTTTTTTGGCAGTAGACCTTTTTCGGCTATTAATGCGGCTTTGCGCTCCTGTGGTAAGCCGGAGATTGATTGGGAATTGGGGATTGGGGATTGGGGATTGGGGATTGGGGATTGGGGATTGGGGATTGGGGATTAGTCATTGGTAAAAATCTTTTCCCCCTGCTCTCTG
>NZ_JAYGHA010000018.1:72502-120370 GCF_034931405.1 Anabaena sp. UHCC 0451
ACTCCTGACTCCTAACTCCTGTTAAAACCAACCTTCTTGTTCTAGAGTTTCAATTAATTGTAAACCACGGGGATCACCGACTCCTAAAAGCGAGGCTTTGGCATCTTCTCTGACTCCCAAATCTTTATCTTCGGCAAAGGCTTGAATTAATGCGTCGATGGCTGTGGCATAAACTACATTAGAGGGTAATTCTTTACACAGTTGACCAATTGCCCAAGCGGAGTTACTACGAACTGCTGCGGTAGGGTCTTGAACTAGGGATTCAATTAATGGAGGTATTGCGCCAATAATAACTTCATAGGCGACTCCTGCCATTTGTGCTAGGGCGCTGGCAGACCAGAGACGGACGGCGGAAATGTCTGTTCTGAGGGCATTAGTGAGGGGGATTAAAGAACGGCGATCGCGACAGTTTCCTAAAGCCCAAACTACGCCTTTTCGCACATAGCCATTAAAATCACGGTTGAGTTGATTAATCAATGGCTCAACAGCATCTGCACTGGGGTTGCGACCAATGGCATAGGCGGCACTGACTCGCACTAGGGGACAATTATCAGTTAATAGGTGAATCAAATGGGGTATTGCCCGTTGATCTTGAATATCACAGAAGGCACGGGCAGCTAACATCCGTTGCTGGGACAGAGGATTTTCCAGGAGTTGCAGCATTAAGTCTGGATCAGGTTTGGCTACTTCTGATTCAGCGGTAATTGGTTCTATGTGGTCTAGGGGGCTTTCTAAATCCGCCTCAGTCTCAAGTAGTTTTATATCGTCTTCGTCGTACATAATATTTTTTTTATAAAGATGAATTATATGGCTGGAGTCAGGAGTCAGGAGTCAGGAGTCAGGAGTAAAAGCCGTTTTATACTTTGTTTGTGATGAAAATTTTGTACTGCATTTACCTGTAATCTGCTGTAACTCTAATAGAGTAATAGTTTATTGTTCTGGATGAAGTAATTTTATCATCCAGAGGGATTGTGTTTGATAACCCAGTTGTTGATAAAGATTTAATGCGGGTGTGTTAGACGCAAATACTTGTAATCCGAGTTGGCGATCGCCTCGTTGTTTTGCCCAATTTTCTATATATTGCATTAAAGCTGTACCGATTCCTCGACGGCGATGTGAAGGTACGACGTAAAGTAAAAAGATGTGAGCATGACGACAGCCTGTAACTTGATCGATGGCGTTACCTGCCCAGAGACAGGCTATGGGGTTTGGGGATTGGGTTTTTTCTTCCCTATTTCCTGTTCCCTGTTCCCCGTTCCCTGTTCCCTCAGTTTCATATACCCACCATAAAGGGGTATCAATGGAGAAGTATTGCTCAATTGTACGGGATAGGTGGGAAAAATCCTGATCAGGAAATAGTTCCTGGTAAGTTCGCTGGATGAACTTAACCAAGAGTGCTTTGTCTACGGTAGAGCCTCGGCGAATAGAATAGCCTGGCTGGGGAAAGTCAAAAGTCAAAAGTCAAAAGTCAAAATTAAGGACTGGGGCGGGGAAAAAGATTTTTCCCAATTAAGAATTAAGAATTACGAATTATGAATTACAGCAGATTGCAGATCACTGAGGTACAGAACAAAAATTGAAACCTATACACAAAGGCAGTTTCACTCCTGACTCCTGACTCCTGACTCCTGACTCCTGCTGTATCAAACCGATGGGTGCGGGTGCTGCCATGTCGGAAGGTAAGAAGATGCGGGCGCTGACTGCGACTAGGGCAATCAAAAATACTAAGACGACGAGTAGGGGGGCGATGTATTGACGAAAAATAGCCATATTCGGGATTGTAAATAACTAGGAAGTTGTGGGAAAAACCAGTTAATGTAAATTTTTCTTAATTTATTGTAGCGATTTTGCGGACCGGGAAAAACAAGGTTAACGATCATCCCGATCTAAATCATCAAGAACTCGTTCACAATACCAATTTTCTGGCATTCCGGGATAATTTTGCTTGGCTTGCTCAATTAACCGTTCAGCTGCGGCTACATCACCGGATAATCTGGCGATGAGTCGGTTTTTCAAGTAGTTTCCAGTTATTTCCTCGTCTACTTGGGTGGGTGGAGTGCGATTGACTGGCTGTAACTGCTCTCGTCGCAGTTGCCAAAATAAGACGTAGTAAAGGGTACCAAAAATTAAGACGAGACTGATTGTTCCCAGGAGGGTGAGGAGGTTAAACGCTAAAAATCCGAGAACTAATTGTGAGAGTACGTAGCCCAGTAATAACCCTGTGACAACGAGGACAAATGTACCGACAAGAATAACTACTTGGTTCCCCATAAATCCTCTTCTTCTTCAAGTCCTGGTCTGGTTGCTGTGACTGGTTTGGGATTCCACGGGGCAAATAATGGTAATAGGAGTAGTCCCGGTATAGCAGCAACGATGCTAATGACAAAAAATAAAGGCCAACCTGTGCTTTTTGCTAAAGAACCTGCTGGCGCAACTAGAATATCACGACTTACGGCCATAAAACTAGAAAGTAAAGCATATTGAGTGGCTGAATAACGTTGATTACACATATTCATTAAAAAGGCAACAAAAGCTGCTGTTCCTAAACCAGCACAAAAGTTTTCGATGTTAATTGTCAGGATGAGAACCTGATAATTTTTCCCTACTTGTGCAAGTAAAAGGTAAGCTAAGTTGCTGACGGCTTGCAATGCACCAAATACCCAAAGTGAACGATTCAGTCCAATTTTACTCAAAAATGCGCCTCCTGCCAGTGTACCAACAATTGTGGCTATCAGTCCCATTCCACCTTGAATTGCACCAATATCGGTTTGAGTGAAGCCAGTTTGTAGTAAAAACGGCGTGGACATATTATTGACAAAGGAATCGCCGAGTTTATAGAGGACGATAAACAGCAGAGTTAGTGAGGCGTAAACTATGCCTTGGCGTTGAAAAAATTCGCCAAAGGGCATGATCACGGCGGCGGTTAAGGATTCTGGGGGGGTGGTTTCTTTGGGTTCTGGTGCAAATAGGGTGGCGATTATGCCTATTGCCATACCAACTGCCATGAATAAGTATACTGATGACCAGGGTATTCTGTCGGCGAGGATTAGGGCTAAGGAGCCTGTGAGTAATAGGGCGATGCGATAACCTAAGACGAATACTGCTGCACCTGCGCCCATTTCTAGTTGTTCGAGAACGTCGGTACGGTAAGCATCTGCGGCGATGTCTTGGGTGGCGCTAAGGAAGGAGATGGCGACGGCGTTGATGGCTAATAGTTGTAGGGCTTGTTTGGGTTGTTGTAAGGCCATGCAGGCGATCGCTATTAATAATCCTATTTGCAGGACAATTAACCAACCCCTGCGTCTTCCCAAAAAAGGCAGCTTGAACCAGTCTAATAAGGGCGACCAGAGAAATTTTAAGGAGTAGGGCAGCCCGACCAGGCTAAATAAGCCGATAGCGGTTAAATCGACTTTTTCAACGGTCATCCAGGCTTGTAGGGTCTTGCTGGTCAAAAATAAGGGCAACCCGGAGGAAAAACCGAGTAATATCAGGGCTGCCATTTTACGGCTACCGAAGACTTGTATGAGCGAGCGCACTGGATTCATCGGTTCAAATTTCCTTCTCTGATGGGAGAGTTGCAGTTATCTTGCCATAGCAGGGGGAAACTGCAAAATCAAGATTTTACTTTCTTTGTGGCTAGTTCGATTAGATCTTCAATTCTCTTCATGTTGGGATCGCCGGCTAGATAACCAATACCCCGATGTAAGTGTAGGCGAAATTGGGTGATGAGGGTTTCTTTGTCTGTATCTAAGCCGTCGTTGTGACACCGTTGTTTTAAGGCTAAAAGCAAGATATCGGCCATTTCTCCACCAAAGACGCGCCAAGTTAGTTCTACGTTGCTATCTTGGGGTATGGGTACGGGGGTGGGTGCGGCGGGTTCTGCTAGGGAACGACAAAACGCCCAACGACATAGTATATTCCATTGTTCTATTTTTGTGTGGCGTTTGAGTTTGATCAGTTGTTCTTTGGCTGTTTGGGAGATTTTAATCCGTTCTATTGGTGATTCCATAATTTTTGATTAACTAACCGCAGAGGCGCAGAGTACACAGAGGAAAGAAGGAAGAGGTGGAAAAATTTGGCGTAGTTTTATGAAGAAATTGGATCTTCTGGAGGTGGATGGCGGTTAATAGTTTTATCGGCTGCACGAATATTAATGATTCTTTCTCTGTTTAAATCTAGTTTGTCTATGGTTGCTTTTCCTGTGGGTGTGATACCTATTATTTTTAGTCCATCTTTTGACCAAATAAAATGTTCACTCCATAAATTTGTTCGCTGGCGTACTTGTTGCTGAATTGAATTGTTAATTTTTCTACTGGACACTTTTATATTGTTTTAGTATTTTGATCTTGGGCAATATTGCGGACTATACGATTAAGGAAACTGAGATAATCATCTATTTCTTCGTAACTATCTAATTCTTGTTCTTCTTCTGTTGTGAGTTGAGAATCTTGTTGTTTTAAGAGTAATATTTCAATACGATTTTGTACGCTACTGGAAGCGCGAAAGATAGGTGTTCCTGTTCCTTCTTGTAGTTCAATTGTGATTGCACCTTCTAGGGGTAGAGTAGCAGGTAAGGTGTGCAGTGTTGGTAACAGTGGTATTGTCATAGTCAAGGTTATAAGGTGCTATTGATGATTTTATATTGACATGAAACTAATTACCAAAAATAACCGGGTTTGATGGTGGTTTCGCGTTTGCTGGAGTCATATTTAAGCAGATATTCGCGGGCGATCGCTTCGGTTTCTTGGAGGGTTTGATATTCTTTTTTAGCTATTTCGGTGTCTGTGGAAAGGAGAATTACTTGATGACTTGCTGAGGGAAAGTATCTTTCTACTAGGTTGTTTCTATGGGATGAGTCGAGTCTTCCCAGGGGGGTATCTATAGCAACTGGTAAGCGTTTTCCTGATACTTTTGCTAAACCCCAAAGGAAGGCGATCGCTAATAGTTGTTTTTCTCCGGCTGAAAGTCGATGTTTGGCTACTGGTTTACCGTTGAAATCGTATAATGATAAGCTGAATGTTTTAGCATCAATAGCAATACGATGGACTAAATCGGATTTATGTAATAAATAAAGAAAGCAATTTTTTACTTCTTCTTCTAATTTATTTAATTTCCGCAAAGTTAATCTTTCTCTAAAGATTTTTAATGTATTCTGTACTTGAGTAGCTGCATTAATCAAATGTTCATTACTTTGATATTTGAGATTGTCGCTCGTATAATTATTTAGCTCTTTTTTAGTTTGATTAATTACTGTTTCTAATTCTATTAAATTACGGCTGGTTATTTCTCTTTGAGTTTGTACTTTATTCAGTTCTGTTTGCGCTTTATGCAAATCATTTTTTAGTTTTGTATATTCTTCTGGTTCTGCGGCTGTTTGCATTTGTCTTTCTAGGGTGAGAATTTCCTCCTCATAATTATTCAACTCAATTAACTGCTTTTGGGCAGTATCTTGGTTAATTTGCAGACGATATATGAAGTTATCAAGTAGCGTTAAAGTTTCTTCATCAGCGTTTAACCAATTGATTTCTGTAAATGAATTAGCTGCATATAGTTTATTTATATCTTCAGCTAAGAAAGATTGAATATTATTCAGTTTATCTAATTCCATATTTAACTGATTTAACCAATTAATTAATCTTTGATCTCTAGCAATTAATATATCTTTAGCTAATTGAATTTGTTGAGTACGAAATTCTCTTTCACATTGGATTTGTACTTGAGATAATAAATTAGGAATTAAAGCCAAAGGTAAAACATCAGCCGCAATTTCACATAAAGATTGACGGATATTTTCTGTAATCTTGGTTTTATCTTGCGTTTGTGTTTCCAATTGACTACGTTCAGCAGCAATTTTACCACCTTCAGAAACAAACTTATTTAAAGCTTCTTCGTGCTTGGTTTCTAATTCTTCTAGCTTAATATTTAATGCTTCTAATTCTTTTTTCGTAGTTTCTTCATCTTGCAGTTTTTGACTAAGACGGTTTTCAATTTCTTCTAACTTAGCTAAATCTTGATTATCAGCAGTTTCCTTTTTTTTACGATTGACTAATATTTCTAAATCAACTGCTAATTTATCGGCTAATTCTAAACCTAAAAGTCCATTAATGGCATCAACTACAATAGGTGGTGGTGTTTCTTGTTCTGCTAATTCCTTGACTTGTTCACCGTCAAATAGAAATAAATTAGAAATACCTAATGGTAAAATATTTTCTATATATTCATCCCAGATATTCGCCAAAGATTGAACAGGCCAGGTTTCATCATCACCTAAAATACCTAAAGAGTCTTTACCATCTTTAGGATTTTTTTCCCAGGTTCTGACAACACGATATTTAACAGGTTTATCATCTTCAATATGTTCAAAAACTAACTCAATTCTGGTTTTATCAATGGGGTTAGCTTTGCTATTAACGCATTGATTTAAAAAATCACTATAACTGAGATTACCACGAGTTGAACATTGAGCGCGATGTCCATATAAAGCCAGACGAATAGCATCCATTAAGGTGGTTTTTCCACCTCCATTCATTCCACCTAAAAGAATGATAGGGCGGATATTATCATCATCTATTTTAGGGTTGAGGTTGATAACTTGTCTCCCGGCGTAGGGACCAAAATTTTGCAGTACGAGTTCGAGGAATATCATGATTATTTGGGGTTTATTACAGAATAAAGGGGCGAATGTAATAGAGCCTTCGGCACGCTTCGCGAACGCATCTACACAGGCAAAACCCACCTTCGTGGGTTTCATTTATTTGATTTTCCATTAGTCCACGCAGGTGGACTTTGTTTGTGTAGCCACGATTTCTAATCGTTGGGACTATTACAGAATAAAGGGGCGAATAGAATTCACGTCTACACAGGCAAAACCCACCTGCGTGGGTTTCATTTATTTGATTTTCCATTAGTCCACGCAGGTGGACTTTGTTTGTGTAGCCACGATTTCTAATCGTTGGGCATTCTTTGGCAAAATTATCATCACCCTTCCTTTTTCTTAAACTTCCTACCTGCAAAACTATCGGGTTTATTCTCTTCCTTTGCTGGCGTTTCACCTATATTTAATTGTTTGAATGTTTCCCGAATTGTCGCCACATCACCTTTACTAGCGGCTTCTCTTAAATCCCGTTTTAAATGGGCATTTTTAATAGCTTCCTCTTGAGAACGGGAACTTGTATCAAAGCATTTTTCTAAACTTTCATAAATTCCCACACGGCGCGTTTTTTTCCTAAATTGGCGTTCTGTATCTAACAGTTTGGACATTAGTTCTAATTGCATTCCATCACCATCACATATTTCTTCTAATACTTCCCATTCATCACTACCAAGTAGGCTATAATCTGAACCAGGACGGGGATCTTTAAATGCTTCTCCTGTGACTTCTTGATAGATACGGGGTAAACTATCATCAAATTCGTGTTTTTCTTCTAACCAGATGCGGCGAATTTCGCTGAGTTCTTCCATAGAAATTAAGGTAATGTCGCGCATATTTTCTGGGGCAGTTTGCCTCATTTGGGTTTGCGCGGTTAATAGTTTTCTTAACCAATACTCACGCCAATCTTTTGTGTATGGTCCGTGAATTGGTTCAATTGATTTTTCACCATCTACATTACGTTCAAATAATTGAACTTCTCCCCGTAAACGGCGAAAATCTCTTTTATTTCTGTCATCTCTAATATCTAGTTCATTACGCATATCTAATAGAGGCTGCATCCATTCTTTTTCTTCATCATTTTGAATCATTGCCTCCATTGATTTATCTTTACTAACAATTGTACAAACCCAGCAACCAAAACGGGAATCTCCACAACTAGGAGTAGAGGTATCAACCACTAAAGGACATTCATTATCTGCGGTTGCACCTCGGTACATATTAAATAAATCTTTGTTACTGTATCCCCAAGGATTTTCCCACTGATTTAAATAAATCCAAACTTCTTCAGTACGCCAATCTTCTATAGGACTGTAAATTAAAGCATTAGGCAAGCTGGAACTATAGTATAGTAATGAGTTAATTTGATTAGAATTGACATCATAATTAAGTCGATCTTTTGTACTACTTATGCGATGTTTTTCCATTGAGATAGCACGTTTAATACTTTCAGCTTTGCGTGTACCCAAAATAAGAATAACTTCTCCCTGGACTCTAAGTATATCACGTATAAAACGATTAGAAGGGTGAATTTTAAGACGATCTGTACACCATCGAAATTTTCCGCGTGGTGCTGGATAACCTTTACCAATTAAGCTTACCCAAAAAGTTTCTTTTATCTCTGGTTGTAGTAAATTAGGTTCAATTGGTATTCCTTGTTCTTTAGAAGCAACTTTCATCTGTTCTAGAGATTTACGTACCCAAGTTGCAACAATAGGATTTTCTACTAATGTATCTGTTGTAATGACATGAATAGTTTTAGTTCTTTTTTCTGGTGGTAATTGAGAAATTGCATTCCAAATAAGTTGTAAAGTTGCTGTACTGTCTTTTCCACCGGAATAACCGACAACCCAAGGGATAGCATCTAAACAATACAATTCTTGAATTTCTGTAGTGAGAACTTGAATATACTCTACTAATTCTGCTACAGTACGATTTTGCTGAGTTTTACTGTCTGGTTGTTGTGCTGTAGTCATGACTTTATACCTGTAAATATAGAGATGTAACCTGATTTTGCCCGTAGATGTAGATGCAAGCGAAGGAAACTAATTATACTAAGTTAGTTTACATTAATTTCCCAAAATAGTTTTCAAAAACTATAATCCTAGTATCCATTTTTTTGGAACAATAAGCTATCTACTCCGGGAATAAGTTTTTAAAAACTACTATGATTGATACCACATCTGAACCAAATCGTAATATTTCTCAACAATATCTAGAAAACGATAATCAGAACCAACAGACGTTATCTGTATTACTAGAGCAGTTTTTAGGTAAAAAAGACCAAATTCTTGTACAGCAAACCCAGATGGGTGGTATTGAAGCTTATGTAGGTTCTGTTACATTGGAATGGTTTGCAAACAGAGTTCAGTTTGCTTCAGCTTTACCTTTGTTGCAAAAAAAGTACAACCCGGAGACAGAGAATATTGAAATTGATGCGGATAGTATTGATGAAGTTCAACAACGTCCTCTCGATTGGTCACGTCAAGCACCGTTAGTACAATATTTAGCAGCGAGAAAAAATCATAAGTTCCCACCAGTATTAGTTGTAATTAATCAACCTTGGGTTGATAACCCTCAAGCGGATGAGTGGGATAGTCAGGGAATTGCTAAAAAAGCTACTACTGTTTTTACACCTTTAGATGAAAATGGCACAGTTGGTTTGTTGAATATTGCTGAAGAACATATCAGCATTTATGCGTTAGATGGTCAACATAGATTGATGGGAGTTAAGGGTTTATTAGAATTAATTAAAACTGGAAAATTGAGACGTTGTAAAAAGGATAAAACGCCTAATGATAGTTTTATTACTTTATCAGATTTACTAGAACATTATCAAGTAAATGAAGATTATTTACAAAAAATACCACAAGAAAAAATTGGTATTGAGTTTATTTGTGCGGTTAATGCTGGGGAAACTTACACAGAAGCAAAACGGCGGGTAAGGTCGATTTTTGTTCATGTAAATTTAATGGCTGCACCTTTAACTAAGGGTCAGTTAACACAATTAAATGAGGATGATGGTTTTGCTATTGTTGCGCGAAAAATTGCGGTAACACATCCACTTTTAGAAGATAAAGAGAATCGGAAAGAACGCATAAATTGGAATAGTGCAACAGTAGCAACTAATTCTACTGTGTTAACGACGCTGCAAGCTTTACAGGATATGTCTGAACGATATTTAGGGCAAAAATTTCCCCATTGGAAACCTTTGGAAAAAGGGCTAATTCCTATGCGTCCAGATGATGAAGAATTACAAGAGGGAATTGCAGATTTTAAGGAGTTATTTGATTATTTAGCGAGTCTTCCTAGTTATAAGATTTTAGAACACGAAGATACGCCAGTTTTGCGAAGATTTAGTTTTGAAAAAGGTGGTGGTGAAGGAAATATGTTATTTCGTCCAGTTGCTCAAGTTGCTTTAGCGCAAGCTTTGGGAATTTTAGTTTTTAAAAAAAGTTTTACTTTAGAAGCTATTTTTAAGAAGTTGCGAAAATTTGACCGTCAAGGTGGTTTTAGTGAGATGGAATTTCCCCATTCTTTATGGTATGGGGTTTTATATGACCCCAATAAAAAGCGGGTACAGGTAGCAGGAAAAGATTTAGCGGTGAAGTTATTAGTTTATATTGTGGGGGGAATGACTGAAAAGATGGAAGTTGCTGCTTTGCGTAAGGCTTTAGCTGATGCTAGAACTATGGAAGATAATACTATTGGTTTTGATGGGAAGTTGGTTGAACAGCAGGATGTAGGTTTACCAGCAGTTTTATAGTTAAAAACAGTTATTTGTTTGCTGACATACCCGCCCGGAAATTAATTTCCGGGCTAATAGCTAAAGTACGTTAAAACGTACTATATTTTGATATCTAATTAAACCAAAATACAATTAAAATTTATTTTTTCTATTTGAAAAATAAAGGTTAAATAGTCGGTTTTAACCGACTTTAGCTTTGAGACAGGGAATTTATTCCCTGGCTGATGTGTGAAGATACTTTAATAATTATGGTTGAAAAATGTTTTGACGATGCCATTCTAAAGCTTCAATATCTGGAAAATATTTCTCTATTATAGGAAGTATGATTTTTTCACCATGAAAATCTTTTATCGGTTTAGCGTGAGGAGATATTTCTTCTAATTCTTTACTAACTATAATTTTGTATTTATCATCAACAGCAAACCAACCTCTATCAAATGCCCAATGATGATTTTTACATAGGGCTATGCCGTTATCTATTCTACTGTCATAAAATTGGGCAAATGGTTTTATATGTGCGCCATCAACTATATTTTGAGTAATGGTTTTGTTAACTATTAAGCCACAAAAAGCACATTGACAACCATAGACAGAAACAACTGCTTTTCTAAAGAAAGCATTTCTAATTATTGTTTTTTTCAAAGTATACTTAGGTTTGCTTTCAGTATACTCAGCAAGTATTTTTTCATCTTCAAAATTCTGATTAATTTGTAAAATGCTATCTATTTGGTTATCTCTATCAGGAAAGAAAGCCGCTATCAGTGCATCTAGTAATTCTTGTCTAGAGAGTTCATTTTGCAACAATTCAAATAATGCACTATCTAAATAAGCATACTCAACTGCTTTTTTCAATGTATTAGTTGTTTTTGGTTGTAAGCCATTAAAATCTGGATTAAATTCTAAATGCCAAAAACCTTCACTTTGTAAATGGAAAAAAGGATAATGTAAACCTCCTGTATAAGAATGTGAACCTATTATCTGCCAATATTTTTCAAATGTTTCAATTAATTCATCTGATACTCTAATTTCATTATTTTCAATAATATCTCTACTAATTAAATCTATAACGGATAACACTAATATAGGTTTATGTAGAGCAGTACCACGTTTTTTACTGCTACTTACATTCAGTTTAGATAATTTCTGACAGTATAATGTTAAAGTGTCCATATTTTAGGAAATTGATTGAATGTAATTACATTGCAAATTTTTAATTTAGAAATTTTCTTAAATCAAACTCTCCAGTATCTTCATTTTTAGCCTCTTTATCGGAGATTAAAAATAATAAAATTGTGTCTGAATAATCAATTGAACCTCTAAGTTCACCTTGCAAAATTTCTAAACCACCATTAGCGTATTCTTCAAAAATTTCATGACGTTGGTTTTCGTATGCTTCCTCATTAGGGGATAAAATTTGAATATTTTGAGTTTCTGTAAATCCCAGCAATTTAATTAAAATATCATATCCCATTGATATAAAAGTTTCCAACCTAATTGGTGCTGGTTCACGTTTAGAAACCTCCTCAAAAGGAACACGCTTTTTATTCTTTATCCCCAAAGCAGCAGCAAAAACAATGACATCAGCGAAAGTCTGAAAAGGACCATATCCCCCATCAGAAGAAATTAAAGCCTTAACCAAATCAGCCTTATCTTTTGCAACCCTGATTCTACCAGATTCAGCCATAATATTAAAATCTAAACTCTTGCTATCTTACAGCAAATCGCATTAACTAAAACCAACCCTTTGCGTTCTTCTCTCTGCGACTCTGCGACTCTGCGTGAGAAAAAAATCTAAATTTACCCCTGAGTTTTCACCGTCAAAACCTGCGGAGGAGTAGAATCAGGAGGATACAAAAAATCTACCTGAACCTGTCTTTTTTCCCCTGGTGCTAACTTTAAATTTACCAAAGCATCTCCCGGTTGTCCACGACGCTGCACCAAATGAACATAGCGCGTTTGTTCACCTCCCCTATCATCGCGATAACGTACCCGCACCGTACCCCGGAAAAATACTTGTTCCACAGGTGGTTTTAAAAACAATAATCTATCTGTACCACCCTCATCCTTCACAGGTGTTTGCATAGACACCGTTACATTTCTAACTTGACTGCTAGAATTGAATAAAGGCAAAGTTAAATTATACTCAACACCGTAATTACTATGGGCAAAATACGCTGTATCCGCATAACGTTTTAACATTTTTGCACTCTGTATTTGTCCGGTGCTGAGAGTGATTAAATGTACAGTTCCCAAAGGATAAGAAAACGATCTTCCTGGTTGGGGCAAAGTTAAATTATTTACACTGGGATCATCTGTAATATTTGCTTCCCATCTTGTCCCTTCCGAAACCCCAGCAACGCGACTAAATACTGTGGGTTCTCTGGGAGGGTCTAAAGGTGTGGGGATAGGGTCACGCTTTCCTGCTAAACTGCCAGTATTGAGAAGCTTTTCCCATGCTGCGACAGTGGGGGGAGTTTGACTACTCATAGCTAAGTTTGCCATAAAAAGCGGGCGATCGCTATTCAACCGCATCATCACCGTGCGACCATTGGAAGCAGGTGCTTGGACAGAAATCGGTAAATTAGCTAAAATTTGTGTTTTTCCTGGTGCAATTACCAACCTTTCAGAAAATATCCCCTGTCTAATTCCGCGTAAAACATCACTCATAGTTCTACTTCCAGGACCAGCATAAACCGTTCCTTGGGAATTATCCACCATATTCGGTAAATTAATAAAAGGAGCTTCTCTAGTGAGATAACTAGCAGCGTTTAAAACTTGTAAAGTTGCAGGTTCATTACCAGGGTTATGAACAATTATACCTTGGTAAACTGTACGATTTTGAGATGAATTTTCTGCTCTGACGATATGATGAGAAAAGACATCAAAACGACCTTGAAAAAGATAATTTAAATGTGCATCCTTTACTTGTTTTCCATCTGGTGAAAAAGTAGAAAGTAAAATTCCATCAGTATTCACAAGTTCAGGACTATTACTATTAAAAGTAGGAATAGTATCTAGTTTTCCTGGTAAAGCGCGAACCTCTTGGGGTTGAACTTCCACACCAGCAATATATTGTGGAGGAACAGCATAAATATTTAAAGCTCGACACATTAAAGCTGCAACTTCTCCCCTAGTAGCTCGTTGCAGAGGTTTCAATTGTTTAACATTAGGATAATTAACAACAATACTATTAATAGTTCCCGCAGCTATAGAACTTTGAGCATAGTTAGGAATTTGTTGAGCATCATCAAAATAACGTTGTAATATTTGCGTGGGGTTAGCAACAGAATTATAATTTTTACCCCCAGCTATCACACCAATAATTTGCGCTCTAGGAATTTGTTGGTTAGGTTGAAAAATATTACCTGGATAACCAGAGAAAAATCCTTTTTGATAAGCGGTAGTAATAGCTTTATTTGCCCAAAAATTGCTAGGTACATCTTTAAATATTACCGCATTGCGTTTAATAGGAGCATCAGGAAAAGCATTCAACATTAAAACCGCAGCTTCTGCACGGGTAACAGTTGCATTGGGACGAAAACTACCATCAGGATAACCGGTTAATAATTTCCTTTCTCCTAATATTTTAATACAATCATTTCCCCAATGAGTTTGAGTGTCAGAAAACGCTAAAACTGGGGAAGGTAGGAGGGTTAAAAAGATGGTGAATGAGATTTTTTTGATTGACATTTTCACACCTGATAATAATTTTTATTTTTTTCTCTCAAAGATCCCCGACTTCTTTCATCAATTTTATCTATGAATCATAAATCTATCTCAGAAGTCGGGGATCTAGATTGATATAAATCATTTAAAAATTTCCAGCAACCAACGATTAACTTCACCATCATCTTGATTTTGACTACGTTGAATCGCTGCTTTTACAGTTTCTATTTGCAAACCTGGTAAAACCTTGGACTCCTCAATTCTTCTACTTCCTCCATCAATAATTTCAAAAGCAATTATATCATTATTATTCGCATCCATTACCCAATATTCCTTGACCCCCAATCTTTCATAAAGCAACCGCTTAAAACCCAAATCATCATTGACAGAAGAAGCTGCAATTTCTACAACTAAAGTAGGTGCTGCTAACTCATTAATATTCACGGGTGAATTATTCAAAGGTGGAAATTTCACCGCATCACCAATATAAAAAGCTAAATCGGGTTGACATTCACTTTCATTTGTTCTGCGGAAGCTGGTATTTACCCATCCTTTGATTTTAATGTTTTTCAATGTTGCAAATAAATTAATAACATTAGAAACAACATTGTTATTGCTACCATGAATTGAACCAACTGGAGACATTTCCACCCTCATGTAATTTTGATAATAGTAAAATCTTCCTTGCTGATAATCAGAACTATCAGCAACTTTCAGAAACTCATCCCAACTTATCTTTACCCAAGTATCTGTCATTAAATCTAAATCACAAACAACCATAACTCCTTACTCCTTTCTTTGCGTCTTTGCGTGAGTTCAAAAATTGAACGCAGATGAACACAGATAAACGCAGATAAATTTCTTCTCTTCCTCTGTGTCCTCTGCGTCTCTGCGGTTCGTTTCATCTTCTATCTTTCCACCTCCACAATTTCAGTATACTCAAAACCATTAGGACTTTGCCTAACTAAAGCGTATTTTTCCCCACCAACATCAATAAAATCCTGTTCACAGTCAGGTTTAGAAGAATAATAAGTCAGCACATATTCCTTACCAATTCTATTAATAATCTCCTCCTCAACTTCCACCCTCCATTGAGTTTTTGTCACCAAAACCACTAACTGATTTGCTAATTTAGGAATAGTTTGTGCAATGTGACGACGAGAATTAGCATCCAAACTGCCAAAAGGTGAATCCATGACAATAGGAAAAGTGCTACTATCAGGAACCATCATCATTTTCCGCTTTTCACTCCATTCTCGCACTTTATCAATAATACTAGCGATAAAAGACAAACTGAGAATTTGATTTTCTCCCGTAGAAGCTGCAACTGGTGCTTCTATTCCTGTGGTATTTTCGACTAAAGTTAGTTCATATTTTTCTGTAATCTTAGGAATATAGGGAGTTACAGAAATTTCTGAAAATATTTCTTGAACCCGCTTTTCTAACTGCAATCTAAATTGATTTTCTTGTCTATTTTTTACGTCAATTAATCTTTCAATTGCATCTTGAGCAGCATTCATCCGACGTTGTGCTAATACTTGTTTTTCTTCATTCTGCTTTTGTTTAGAAATTTGTTTCACCAAAACATCAATGTCTGCTTTGATGTGAGAAACCTCTTGTTGATTTGCACCTTGTTCTCGATTTAAATCATCAATTTTTGCTTCAATGTCATCTAACCGTTTTTGCAACCCACTAATATCTTCATTGGGATCTTTTCGTAAAATCTCCTGGATGTTATCTAATTCACGTTCAATTTGAGCAAGAGATTCTTTTAGCTGACTAATTCTTGCTTGTTCTCTATCGACATTTTCCCAAAATAAATTTGCTTGTTTATCAATATCATCAATTTGCGCTCCCATTCTAATTGCTGTTTCTTCCACTGAAGAAGAACCTGTTTTTTTCAGGAGAGATTTAACGTGAAAATGTCCATTTCCACCTTCTTTTAAATCTGCACCACAAATACAGCGTCCAGATTGAATTAAATCTGCGACAAATTCTTTAGAAATTCCCGATTTTAATTCTCCTCTTTGTTTTAAATCGGTGATTATTTCCCGAAAATTCTGGTTAGTTTCACCCAATAAAACTGTATAAGCTTGTTTAGAAATTATCTTCCTGAGTGCATCCTTAGTTTTTTTGAGTTCTTCCTGATGCGTGCGTTTTTGAGTTTCTAAATTTTGTCGTCTTTCTTGTAATTCTTTAACCGCAGTTAATTCTATCAATCGGTTACTAACATCTTTCTTAAATGTCTGTTGATTTTCCAACTCCTGTTTAATTTCAGCTTGTCTTTTGGTAATTCTTTCAATTTCTTGTTCTAGTTTATTTTGTTCTTTCAATAACTGTTTTGTTTCTGCATCACCAATAGCTGCTAAGTCATTATCTAAGGTTTTCTTGGCTTCTTTTAAATGTCTAATAGCTAAGTCAATGACTTTCACACCTAAAAATGTTTCTGTTGCTTCTGCAATTTCCGTTTTTTTATCAGAACGGACTATTTCTTCAATTCTTTCCCCATCAAAAAAGAAATATTGATGTAAACTTGCTGGTAAAATATTATTGATAATTTCTTCTGCTGGTTCTATGGGAAAACCCCATTTACCTTCCTCATTGGCATATTGAATTGTTAATTTTGTTTTCGTTGCTTCCAATGTGGTAGAATTTTTATAAACTCGACAAGTGCGTTTTGCACGGTAACGTATTCCTTCGTGTTCCCAACCAACTTCTACCCAACATTCTACGGCTTGATTTTCTTCTACTTCGGAAATTGCTCTTTTATTAACTAACTGTTCTGTCGCAGCAAAAGCAGCAGTAAATTTTTCATATAAAACCCAGGTAAAAGCATTTAATAAACTGGTTTTTCCCGCACCATTATTACCATGAATAATTGTCGTGTTACGAAAGTCTCCACTAGCAATGACAATTTCTGGTGTCTGACCATAAAAAGAGCGAAAATTGCAAAGTTTAATGGAAGTCAATTTCATTGTACTGCTTCCTTAACTATAGTTAAAATATCATCGTTAATTGCACCTTTGCTTTTCCGTGCTAATCTCGATTTTTCTAATTTACATACTCGTTCAATTATCTGCTTGACTTCCGGTGGTGCGCTGGTAATTGGTGCTTGTACGTCTTCAATGTTTAATTCTGTGGACATGACGGATTTTAAAATAGACTTTAACTCTATTTTAACCATCTCTCTTGCTGTAATTCCAAGTGTGAATTTACTGTTACTTTTAATTTTAAATGATGCAAACTAGCTAGAAAGGGTTGCGCTTTCTATTTATTGATGGTAGGATAAATATTGTCAAGCTTTATAATGGGGTGTTTGAATCCAAAAAATTTTACAAATGTTCCATTATATTATAATAGTAACGCACCCGCCGCGTCCAGTCAATCCGTTTCCCATTAGTTTTCGCCACGCCAAAACAAGAAATTTAAGAAATATATCTATATATAGATTAGACATCTCTGGTAATTAAATATCCAACAAGTCATAACGTTTTTGCAACGCTAACAACTGCATTCTGGCTTCTCCTGCATTATCAGCTAAATCTGCAAATTCTACAAACCTTCTTAACTCCTTTCTTAACAAATTGCGTTCCACTTCAATAGCTTCTCGATCTAAATCTGGAGGTAAAACAATCATATCAAAAATTGTCGCTCGCTCCTTACCGGGATGGGGACGTAACACTCTACCCCGACGCTGGATAAATTGACGGGGATTGCTGGAACTTGATAAAATCACCGCAGTTTGAATAGCGGGAATATCCACCCCTTCATCTAAACAACGAATAGCTACTAAACCTTGCAATTCACCGCTTTCAAATTGTTGTCTTAAAATCTCCCGTTCTGTTAAAGAAGTGTGTGCGGTGTAGGTGCTGACTTTATAACCCAATTCTGCACCCAAAATTTTTGCTACTGCTTTGAGTTGACGCAGAGATGAACGGTGTCCAGTTTCCTGCGAACCATCGCTACAATAAAATAGAGTATGGCTTGTATCTCGACGATTTTGCATTAACTCTTTTAAAGCCGTTAACTTATTTTCTGCTGCACCTATTAATCTAGCTCGTTTCATTAATAAAGATTTAATATCTTCATTGTCTTCAAAATCACCTTCTGCTTGTTCCCGATACTGAAGAGAGCGGCCAATTCTCTTGGTTAATTTTAAATAAGCAATACTTTCGATTTCCGTTAATTCCACGAGAACGGGATAATATAAATAATGTACTAAAGCCCCTTGATTAATAGCATCCTGCAAATTAAACTCCGGTTGCAGTACAGAACCAAAATAGTCAAATAAAGATTGCGTACCTTCATCATCAAAATATCTTTCTGGTGTCGCAGACAAAGCTAGACGCAAACCCACATTACGGGGTAAACTTTCTTCTAACCTGGGAGCGCCTAAATTATGTGCTTCATCACCGATAATTAAAGTTTTAGACGGAAAATATTTAAGTTGAGATTGTAACCCCTCACTAATTAAAGTCGAGTTAGTGGTGATCACCGTGACGAAACTTTGAGAACCGGAACGCAGATTATATAATTGCGTTGACAGTTGACTTTGCCAAGTCCGTAAATTCTCGAAAGCCAAAATCGGTTGTAAGTTAAATTTCTCACATTCTCTAGCCCATTGGCTGACGAGATGACGGTAAGGACACACCACCAACAAGACTTGTAAACCTATTTGTTGCTGTAATTCGCAAGCGATCGCCAATGCAGTAATAGTCTTGCCACTACCAGTAGCCATTTTTAGCGTCCCCCTGCCATGATTAGCAAACCAGCTAGTAATAGCTTGACGCTGATATCCCCGCAATTGCAGAGATAAAGGCATTTTTGGACATCCTGGTAATGACTGTTGAATATGATAACTACCCTTTTTTTCTCCCACAAAAGGTAACTTGAGAGAGAAAACAGGTTGTTTAGTTGGTTTTTTGATTGGCGATCGCGTTAAATACATTATGATGCTGGTGATTGGTAATTGGTAATTGGAAAAAAGGGAACAGGGAACAGGGAACAGGGAACAGGGAAGAATTTTGACTTTTGACTTTTGACTTTTGACTTAATTTGTCCCCAGTCCCCAGTCCCTAATTATAATTACGCCATACACCAACCAACGAACCTTGTACCTGCACTTGCATAGCGGGTACTTCGATGGGTTGATACTTAGGATTAGCTGGTTTGAGAGTCACCATATCTTCCTGAAGATAAAAACGTTTTAAAGTAGTCCCATGACCTTCCACCCTAGCAGCGACAATCGTACCATTTTTTAACTGATTGGGTTCGGCGACTGGACGCAAAAACACCACATCACCATCAGCAATCAAATCATCAATCATACTATCACCAGCAACCCGCAAAGCGTAACTTTGGGGAGGTAGGGATAAATTAGCCAAGTCTAAATGTTCAACCGCATCGGTAAAAGGTTCAATTAAACCACCAGCAGCAATAGTTCCTAAAATCGGTACACCTTGCTTAGTTTGTCGCAACACCCGAATCGTTCGTGCCTTACCTTCAATCCACTCAATATATCCCTTATTGCGTAAATGTTCCAGACGGCTTTGAATTGGTGCAGGTGACTTGAGATTCATCCCTTGCATCATTTGGCGAATAGAAGGCGAATGCTGATTGATTCGGATATATTCTATCAACCATTCGTATAATTCCTGTTGAACTTCTGTTAGTCTTTCCATGATTTTGTGGGGGAAGTAAATACAAATGTCCCTAGAGCATTTGTACTACAAAAATCCTTTCTTAACAAGATTCAGATGAATATTAATGGTAATTGGTAAGCGGTGATAGGTAATTCGTGATTTGGAAAAATAAAATTTACTACCAATTAGCAATTACCAATTACCCATGACCACAAAGGTTATTTTGCCCCTAAAATACTTGCTAGTAAGGCTTTTTGAGCGTGTAATCTGTTTTCTGCCTGGTCCCAAACTTTGGATTGAGAACCTTCGATTACTTCCTCGGTAATTTCTTCACCACGATGTGCTGGTAAACAGTGTAAAACAATTGCGTCTGAATCGGCAAGACCTAATAATTGTTGAGAAATTTGATAAGGTTGGAAAATGGGGAAGCGGTTATTAGTTTCGGCTTCTTGTCCCATACTTGCCCAAACATCAGTGTACAGAACTTGTGCGCCCTTAGCAGCTGCTTCTGGATCATGGGTGAGAATAACTTCAGTTTTACCACCAGCTATAATTCTAGCTTTTTCCACAATTTCCGCATCAGGTGCATATCCTGAAGGAAAAGCCACCCTAACATTCATTCCTGCTAAAGCACAACCCAACATCAGGGAATTAGCCACATTATTTCCATCACCGACGTAGGTAAGAGTTAAACCAGCCAAAGTGCCAAAACACTCTTGAATAGTTAATAAATCAGCCAATATCTGACAGGGATGTTCTAAATCTGTGAGGGCATTAATTACCGGAATTTTGGCATAATTAGCAAAAATTTCCAAGTCTCGCTGGGCAAAAGTGCGAATTGCTAATACATCCAAATAACGATCCAATACCCTAGCCGTATCCTGTATAGGTTCACCCCGACTGACTTGTGTAACATTAGGATTAAGGTCAATTACCTGTCCACCCAGTTGGTACATTGCTACGGTAAAACTAACTCGTGTGCGAGTAGAAGCCTTAGAGAACAACAAACCTAATACCTTGTCACAATGCAACTTTAGCTGTTTAGATTTCAGTAGAGTCGCCATTTCTAGAAGTTCTTGCAGTTCTGTGGAACTCAGATCCGCCAGACCTAATAAATCTCGTCCGATCAATGCTGCCATGCTGATGATTTGTAAATAATATGTAAATAATAATGTTTTTCTGTATCTTCACTTAGCCGCGTCAACAGGAATACAGTCTTAAAACTGTACCAAATATTGTTGCCTTGATCTAGGAGATTGTAGTTAGATTGTGGCTATGCTGGGGGGGAAAAATTTTTTTCTCCAAAACACTAGACAAATCTGTGGATTATGATATGATTAGTAATCGGTAGGTGCTTAAAGCACATTGCCAAAAACGCCAGCATAGCACAGTGGTAGTGCATCCGACTTGTAATCGGAAGGTCGCAGGTTCAAATCCAGCTGCTGGCCCTTTTATCTTCAATAAACAATGTTAGTCATTTCTGAATCTACCTAGAATAAGATGTTCAGAAAAATTAAACGCAGATAAACGCAGATAAACGCAGATAAAAAGCGATGAATTTATAGATTTGATGATTCTGTGCAAACTCATATTAAATTGGTAGAACATCATACTTTTTATAGGTAAGCAATATGCAAACTCAGCAAATATTATCTCTCCCTACTATGGGATGTGGAACTTGGGCTTGGGGTAATCAACTGCTTTGGGGATACAATGAAAGCATGGATGACCAATTACAACAGGTATTTAATCTCTGTGTAAATAATGGTGTCACCCTGTTTGATACTGGAGATTCCTATGGTACAGGAAGATTAAATGGACGCAGTGAGTCACTTTTAGGCAAGTTCACCAGAGAATATCAAGGATTAAATCAAAATAATATTTGTATTGCGACAAAATTAGCAGCTTATCCTTGGAGATGGACAAGAAAATCAATTATTTCTGCTTGTAATGCTTCTGCAAAAAGATTAGGTAAAAATGTTGATTTGGTGCAGATGCACTGGTCTACAGCAAATTATGCACCTTGGCAAGAAATCGGTTTATTAGATGGTTTAGCTGATTTATATGCACAAGGTTTAGTTAAAGGTGTAGGATTATCTAATTACGGTACAAAAAGACTTTTATGGGTACATAAAAGATTTCAGGAAAGGGGAATACCGATAAAAAGTTTACAGGTACAATATTCTTTATTATCTACCTATCCAGTGACAGAATTAGGTTTAAAAGAAGTATGTGATGAGTTGGGAATTAAACTCATTGCTTATAGTCCTTTAGCTTTGGGTTTATTAACAGGTAAGTTTGCAGAAAATGGCAAGTTTCCCAAAGGTGTAAGAGGGTTTTTATTTAAACAAATTTTACCAGGAATTCAAGGAGTTTTAGGAACTTTGCGAGAAATAGCACAGCAGAGAAATAAAACTATGTCTCAAGTTGCTATTAACTGGTGTATTTGTAAAGGTGCAATTCCTATTCCTGGTGCTAAGAATTTGGAACAAGCACAAGAAAATATAGGTGCTTTGGGTTGGTTTTTGAGTGATGCAGAAGTTGCAGAGTTGGATAATGCTGCTGCTAGGTCACAGAAGAAAATGGTGCAGAATATTTTTCAGACAAGATAACATACAAAAATCTAAAATTTAGCATTGCGATAAAAATATGAATTCAGTCTTACCTCTGAGTGTGATACATATTTGTATAAATTTAGAAGAATTTAGAATTGAAAAACAAAAAACAGTATTTACATTTCTGAGAAATGTATTTAAAAAGCGTCTTAATTATTCAACTAATTGGTCACTCCATCCAGATACTAAACGGTATGAAAGATATGGAACATTTTTAACTAGAAGACTTTTAGTTAATGGTTTTGCAATAGAAGTTTCTAGGGTTAATAAAGAAGTTTTAGAAAAAATTCAAGGTTATGAATTTACACAAATAGCAGAAACAGATATTAGAGTAGTTAATGAAAATACTCTCAATATTTTAAAAAATACTTGTAAAATTAATGATGCTGGAATTTGGCCATGTTCCAATCAAGATAATTCTGAATATGATATAATTTGCCGTCAAGCATTACAAAGATTAAATCCTTACAAAATGAATTTAGTTAAGCTATTATTTAATGAGGAGATAAATACAGCTAAACTACAAACATTACCAACAGAACCAAAACCTAAAGTAGATGATAATAATAGCTTATCTTCTCGACTTGTTAACCTCGCTGCGAAGAAAATATATCTTCAAAATTTATTAACAGAACGAGGAATTGATCTAAATTGTTATCAGGTTAACAAATATCTGGAAAGAATACCAACTGATAATAACTATGTTGATAATAATTCAGATAGAATTATGAAGGTTTACGTTAAATCCTTTTTACATCCTTTGTATCTAGAAGCAACCGTAGATAAGGCATTTTGGTTATTAGTGGAAGAGGATTTGTCAGATTTTACCAAACTTTCACTTAATCAAGATGAAGGATGTTTAAAAGGTAAGTTAGGAAAATCTTTACCATCTGGTAAAATCAGCATAACTTTAAATGGAAAATGGAAAACAGATATTCCATTTGGAACAAAAGATAATATGTCTTATACTGAGGTAGTCAATGTTATTACACAGCGTTTAAACTCCAGTGGAATACATAAACTTAAATTCTCATTTAGTATGAGTTAATTTAATCTTTAATTGATTCTAATGTATATTCTGGTTCATTATCTGCATAACATTCATTTAAGTTATTTAAAGAGAAATTTTCCCAATCTGCGCTTTCTTCTGTATTATTCTCTTCTGGTATAATAGGAATAATAAATACTTTTGTTCCTTCTGGAATAAATACAGGATCGAGTAATTCTATTTTTCCATCTTTAACAACTGCTAAATATCCAAATGTCATTATTTTATATCCTAGTTTGAAATTTACAAGTTTTCTTTTAATATTATTAAATCACCAATCTCTAAACTATGCTAGAAAAATCAAGATTATATTTCCCAAAACTTCCCAAATCTAATTATCAACCCCAAAGTCAAGATACAGCAATAGAAGCTGATGTTTATTTATTTAATAGATTAAAAAAACTAACATTAAAACAACGCCTAGAAATGTTTATTTCCCATGAAAAAGGCGTAAAAAAACTATGTCTTGTGGGAATTAAATCACGACATCGAAATTTCACTATCCAGGAAATAAGAAATCAATTTACTCGCGCTGTATTAGGAGAAAAATTTACTACTGAATTTCAACCAAAAGGTATTAATGAAAATATGTGGATTCAAGATTCAATTTCTTTAGCAGGTGAACTACATCAAATTTTTGCATCAATTAACATTTATTACTATGTAAGTCTTGGTGTTGCGAGTTCTATTCATGGAGAACCCCGTTCTACTCGTGATTTAGATTTAGTTATAGAAGTTAACCAAAGTCAAATAAATTTATTGGTAAAAACTTTAGAAGCATCTGGATATTATTGTCCAGCAGGTGCGGTAGAAGATTTGCAACGTGGATATGGTAATATGTTAAATATTACCCATACAGAAACTATTGCTAATGCTGATATTTATATTACTGATAATTCACCTTTTGCTATATCACAAATGAATCGGAGAGTGTTAGTAGAAGTAGAAGGAATACCTAATTTTTGGATAGCTTCAGCAGAAGATATTATTTTACAAAAACTGCGCTGGGGTAAGGGAAGTAAATCAGAAAAACAATGGCGTGATGTTTTGGGTATAATTAAGTTACAGGCAGATAATTTAGATTATGGTTATTTAGCAGAATGGGCAGAATATTTAGATTTGGTTGATGAATTTATGGAAGTATTAAATCAAGCTGGGATGTGAAAATTACTTTTAAACACCCAATAATCTCTTAACAGAAATACTCACATCAGGAAAAGCTAAAGATTGAATTTCACCATCTTTAAAAATTTCCCGACTTTGATAACCTGCATCAGTAGGAAATCGAAAAACAATCAATTCCATAGTCCGCAAATTAATTATCCAATATTCGGGAATACCTGCGGACGCATAAACTTTAGTTTTAACTTCCAAATCTTTAATTAAGCTAGAATTTGAATATTCAATTACCCAAAATATATTTTCTGGATAAGGATGATGTTCTCGATAATCTTTTCCTAAACGTTGAACAATAGCAATATCTGGTTCGGGTTCTGAATTAGTTTCCGGGATAGTAATTGGTTTAGCTTGACGAACTTTTGCTTTTTGTCCTAATAAATAAATTAAATATTCTCCCGCTTCATCACTGGAATAAGCGTGATATTCTCCCTCTGGGGACATTTCTACTATTTCTCCATTAATTAACTCAACATAACGATCTGCTAAAATACCCGTGGCAATGATTTGATGATAATCTTTAATAGTCCATTTGACAGTAGTTACATACATAGCAGTTCTCCATCTGTTTTATTCTCATCGTACCTGCATTTATGACAAAATTGAATTATTAGGTAAATATTTAGGTCTATTAGCTCCATAATTTGCTAAACTCCAAAATCGGGAAAGATCAAAATATTGGTTATTGGGAGCGATAGCGAAACGCTCCGTAGGAATCGCAAAGTGAGTCAAGGTGAAGGTACAATGAATATAGAAAACGTCAACCCCCAGGATTATACATGGAAGTTCTGGCCTGTTGTCCCCCTTTATCCCTACGGTAAACGTTGCACTATCCGCAAAGAGGTAGTAAAGGATACCATCTGGACATTTGACCAGATGCAGGGAGTTTTCTATGTGGTTGTGCCGATCCGCATGACGGTGGTAAAGTTAGAAAATGGCGGTTTACTGGTTTATGCACCTGTCGCACCAACTAACGAATGTATCCGGTTAGTAAATGAGTTGGTAGCAGATCACGGCGAAGTTAAGTATATTATTTTGCCCACCATCTCAGGAATAGAACATAAGGTTTTTGTTGGACCGTTTGCGCGATGTTTTCCCAATGCACAGGTATTTGTTGCACCGGAACAATGGAGTTTTCCCGTAAATTTACCTTTGAGTTGGTTGGGTTTACCAGGAAAACGCACGCAGGTATTACCCGCAGATAGTCAAAAAACACCGTTTGCAGATGAGTTTGATTATGCCATATTGGGAGCAATTGATTTAGGTCTGGGGAAGTTTGCAGAGGTGGCTTTTTTCCACAAGCGATCGCACACACTCCTACTTACAGATACCATAGTTTCAGTACCAGCAGAACCACCAGCAATTGTCCAACTTGACCCCTATCCGTTGCTTTATCATGCCAAAGATAAAGCATACAATATCGTAGCCGATACAGCAGAAAACCGTCGCAAAGGATGGAAACGCATTACTTTATTTGCATTTTACTTTCAGCCCAGTGTGGTAGATGTACCCAAACTAAAAGATGTATTTAGCGATGCCT
Source organism: Anabaena sp. UHCC 0451 (assembly GCF_034931405.1). Classification (NCBI taxonomy): domain Bacteria; kingdom Bacillati; phylum Cyanobacteriota; class Cyanophyceae; order Nostocales; family Nostocaceae; genus Anabaena; species Anabaena sp. UHCC 0451. The sequence goes on from NZ_JAYGHA010000018.1 coordinate 98,587, forward strand.
GGAAAGCCCCAGAACGCAATCCAAAAACATATTTTGGCTTTTTCCCCTTCCAATGGCGACAAGACTGGGAAAGGTCTTATGAGGCGTTAAGGGGAAATGGACGGATATTTGTCGCACCGGTTTTACAGAGTTTAATATTAAATCGCGCACCCCAGGAAACAATAAATTGGGCTGATAAAGTGGCACAATGGGATTTTCAATGGATCATTCCCTGTCATTTTGACGCACCTATTAAAGCTGAACAGCAACAATTTAGAAAGGCGTTTTCTTTTTTGGAAAAATATCCCAGTGGGGGTTTAGTTAATAGTAATAGTTATCCTTTACCGGAGGATGATTTTCAGGTGTTGCGAGATATTGATCAGGGGTTGAATAGGTTTAAAATTGTGCCACCTGCGAGGGAGAGGGTGTAGAATTATAGTATTTTTTAAATAAAAAGTAGGACTCATAGTTTATGATATATTAGTTTACTTTGGCGATGGTGGCTGGTAACAGAGGTTTCTGGAGTGATTTTTGCCTTTGATACTTTTAATACTCAAAAAAACTTGTGAATTGATTGTGGATAGTGATCATGACTACATTGGTGCATGGAAAGGTAATTAATTACTGATAATTACCCTTTTCATTGGTGTCTAACGTGGTTAACAATGAGTAGGATGTATTAAAAATAATGTGATTTATGCCTAGAACTCCAAACGAATATGCGGTTTTCCTTCTTTTAGACAGTGGACACCGAGAAGAAGTACGTTTTTCTACCTTTCCAGACTTTCAGAAATGGTATACCAGCGTGCTGCTTCCGAAGCATGATTCACATGAATTTATTAACGTACCGATCAAGAATATTCAAGGCGAATATCTAGTGGTACGTCCGTCTAGAATTGCAGGAATTCGGGTAGAACCAATTTTTAACTCTAGTATTGAAAGATGATCATAAAAACCCTTGCTTTGTTCTCCTTGAGTCTGGGAATTGCTGTTGTAAATCCACTTTTATCTGTTGTCGCGCAAGTTATTATTCCCACCCCACCCACCCAACGCGCACCAGTACCAGTACCAGTACCGGTTACTCCTGAAGTCTTACCACCACTCCAACCCATTACCCCAGCTGCTTGTACTTCTCAAAATTGCTTAGGTTGGGATGAGCAACTTTGGGGTAGAAATGGCGATCGCCAAGCTTTGTTAACCTCTATTGATCACAGTTTGCGCTATCTGGGAACTAATAGAGCCGCCCAATTGTATGCAAACTACCCAATACGGGAAATTACCCTAGATCGAGTACGTCGGAGTTTGGTACGCTTCCGGCAACTGGTTGTTAGTTCTAAGTCAGCAGCAGAACTACAAGCATCTGTGCATCGGGAGTTTACCTTTTATCAGTCTGTAGGTAACGATGGCAAGGGTACTGTAAAATTTACCGCCTATTTCGTACCTGAGTATACTGCTAGTCGTGTGCGAACTTCAGTATACAAATATCCGTTGTATAGAATACCACCGAATTTTAAAGAATGGGCGAAACCCCATCCCAAAAGGGTTACGTTGGAAGGTAAAGATGGGTTACTGGGAAATAAGAGCAGGTTACGTGGGTTAGAACTGCTTTGGTTTCGCAATCGCATGGATGCTTACATGATCCATATCCAAGGTTCTGCCCAAATTAGATTAACCAATGGACAAAGAACTTCTGTAGGTTTCGCGGGAGCAACAGATTATCCTTGGACTAGCATTGGTGGAGAACTAGCAAAAGATGGTAAATTGCCATTAAGCGGTTTAACCATGCCCAGATTACTAAGTTATTTCCGGCAAAATCCCAGAGAGATGAATAATTATCTACCACGCTGGGAAAGATTTATTTTCTTTCAAGAAACAAATGGTGCGCCAGCTACAGGTAGTATTAACGTCCCTGTCACCGCAGAACGTTCCATTGCTACAGATAAATCTCTCATGCCTCCAGGCGCATTAGCACTGATTCAAAATTCATTTCCTTTTCCTGCGGGTAGAGGAAGATTAGAAAACCGCAGAGTTGATCGATTTGTATTAGATCAAGATACAGGTAGTGCTATTAGGGGACCAGGTAGAGTAGATTACTTTATGGGTACAGGTAAATTAGCAGGCGATCGCGCTGGCATTACAGGCGGCAACGGTTCACTGTATTATTTATTGTTGAAAGAATAGGTGATTGGTAATTGGTGATTGGTGATTGGTGATTGGTGATTGGTGATTGGTGATTGGTGATTGGGAGAATATGACCCATTACCCATTACCCATTACCCATTACCCATTACCCAGTCCCCAGTCCCCAGTCCCCAGTCCTTAATATGGTGGATAAGCAAAATCATCATCATCGGCATAAACATAAGAACTGGTAACACCAGGAACTTCCGCCTTAGAAACGTCTGGTTTAATAACTTCCTTGCCGAATTCCTTATATTCTTCAAAAGTCTTACAAATTATTTCCGACTCAGGGGAATCTGAGGCAATCATATAATCGGTTAAAGTTGAGACTGTGGGATGTTTGTAATCGACAGTTGAAGCTACCAAAGCAATATTAGGTTCAATGCCTCTTTCTTCACATTCAATAATCGGGCAAAAAATCCCGTGAGCATGAAATAAAGGACCTTTAGGAGTTACTGGTTTCTTCTGAAAACCAGCATAAGCTTTTTCTAATTCTCCAGCAAAACCGCCTGTAATTCTACCTTGTTGATATTCAACGTAACTCTTACCAAAACTAGCGCCAGCTGAACCACTCAGAGTTAATTGCAGAGGTGATTGATGTAAAAACTTTTTATCTTCACCCACTAAAAAAATCAGATGGCGAGTATAAATTTTAAATTTAAGTTTATCAGCTAAAAATTCATCCTTGTAATCTTTGAATGTACCTAGTCTGATTTTTGTTTCTCGGTCTTGAACAGATAATGGTCCCCGACGGACAATGACTAATCTGGGAGTAGTGCTAATAAATACAGTTTCCGAGCCAGAACTAAATTCATGTTCTACCTGTTGCCAATTATCATCTGGTTGAAAACCAACTGCTTGGGCGTTATCTTGGCTAATTGCTAAACCATAGCTTTGTAAACCATCTGTACCATAGCGGGGATTGATCATCAACCCCCAGGGTATGACTTGGGATGGTGGGGCGTTAAATTTTTCGTCTTCAAAGTCGAATTTAGCAGATGCTTTCATGATCTTAGAATATCAGCGTGTTTAATCTTACAACTTTATCTTGTGTACCATATTTTGTACCATCCATCGAGGATATCTGGTACTTTCTGAATTAGATTTTAACAATTTTAGTTTGGCTATTGTTGATTTTAGTTTGAGCGGATTTTTCTATTGCTTATGTGTAACACCGATACAACTACCCTAGAAGTTTAGAAAATCTTTTGACAATGATTGACAAAATAACAATATTTGTGACAATTGCGCTAGAATTATTAAAGGTTCGTTACAGAAATGGCAAAACATCCCCAATTCTGTTACAACAGCCAAAATTTAGCTTCTTAATCTAAAAACACTAAAGTTCACCTAAACTCTCTATGACGCTCCCAATTCGTAACGTCGCCATTATCGCTCACGTTGACCACGGCAAAACCACCTTGGTTGATGCTCTTCTCAAACAGTCCGGCATTTTCCGCGAAGGCGAAGACGTTCCGGATTGTGTCATGGACTCCAACGCTTTGGAGAGGGAACGAGGAATTACTATTCTTTCCAAAAATACAGCGGTTCGCTACAAAGAAACCCTAATTAATATTGTTGATACCCCTGGACACGCTGACTTTGGTGGGGAAGTAGAACGGGTACTAGGCATGGTAGACGGTTGTCTGCTGATTGTTGATGCCAATGAAGGACCAATGCCCCAAACCCGCTTTGTACTCAAAAAAGCTTTGGAAAAAGGTCTGCGTCCTATCGTAGTTATTAACAAAATCGACCGTGGACAAGCTGACCCCCACGTGGCTGTGGATAAGGTTTTGGATCTGTTCTTAGAATTAGGTGCAGATGAAGACCAGTGCGACTTTAAGTATCTATTTGCTTCCGGTATGGCTGGTTTTGCTAAAGAAACCTTAGAAGCAGAAGGGGTAGATATGCAGCCCCTATTTGATGCCATTCTCCGTCATGTTCCTGCACCAATAGGAGATCCTAATAAACCTCTGCAATTGCAAGTTACCACCCTAGATTACTCTGAATATTTAGGACGGATTATCATTGGTAAAATCCATAATGGTACTATTCGCACTGGACAACAAGCAGCTTTGGTAGTAGAAGATGGCAGCATTGTCAAGGGCAAAATCACCAAATTGATGGGATTTGAAGGCTTGAAACGTGTGGAAATGGAAGAAGCCACCGCAGGTTATATTGTGGCTGTAGCTGGGTTCGCTGATGCTTACATTGGTGAAACTATTACAGATCCTAATGAACCCCAAGCTTTACCGTTGATTAAGGTAGATGAACCAACATTACAAATGACCTTCTGGGTGAATGATTCACCTTTTGCAGGTCAAGAAGGTAAATTGGTAACATCTCGGCAAATACGCGATCGCTTATTCCGCGAATTAGAAACCAATGTGGCTTTACGAGTTGAAGAAACTGACTCACCAGATAAATTCCTGGTTTCTGGTCGGGGTGAATTACACTTAGGTATCTTAATCGAAACCATGCGTCGTGAAGGTTTTGAGTTTCAAGTATCTCAGCCTCAAGTAATTTACCGTACAGTTAACGGTCAACCTTGCGAACCTTATGAACTGCTGGCTTTAGACGTTCCTGGTGATGCAGTTGGTAGCTGTATTGAACGGTTGGGACAACGGAAAGCGGAAATGCAAGATATGCAGCCTGGTGGAGGCGATCGCACCCAACTAGAGTTTGTAGTTCCTGCCCGTGGTTTAATTGGTTTCCGTGGTGAATTCATGCGGATGACTCGCGGTGAAGGCATCATGAACCACAGTTTCCTAGAATACCGTCAGCTTTCTGGAGATATTGAAGCCCGCAATAAAGGCGTTCTCATCTCCTTTGAAGAAGGTGTTTCTACCTTCTATGCGATGAAAAATTCAGAAGATAGAGGCGCATTCTTTATCAGTCCAGGAACTAAGGTTTACAGAGGCATGATTATTGGTGAACATAATCGTCCTCAAGACTTAGAATTGAATGTTTGTAAAACTAAGCAGTTAACTAACCACCGTGCGGCTGGTGGTGATGAACTTGTCCAGTTGCAAACACCAATAGACATGAGTTTGGAACGTGCATTGGAATACATCGCTCAAGATGAATTGGTGGAAGTTACACCCCAATCTATTCGTCTCCGCAAAATGGCGAAGAAATTGGCGAAACGCTAATTTATATGGGTGGGTTTTTCCCACCCTAATTTCTCAAGCAACAAAACTAAAAATATTATTTAATTCAGAGTTACACTACAGCAAAAATGGTAAGATAGAAAAAATCTATTCTCATTAATTCTAAAATTCTCAAAAATATTTCTAATGAATAATTAAACTATCTCTAGTCATTTCTAAAAAATCATAATTCGTAAATAATTGGACTATTTGGGTAATATTTTGTAGAAAAAGTTGTTCAATTTGTTTATTACTAATATTACCTGTTGTGATTAATAGTAGTTTATAAGGCTCTTGTTTGATTAAAAAAGAATCTAAGAAATCTTTATCTTTAGTAATAACAATTCTCTGTTCTAGGATTGATAATTTGTTAATTTCCGAATCTGGAGTTGCATTTTGTAAAGGAAGATTTTTAGTATGTATAACATCATAACCTAAGCTCTCCAATAAATTTGCAATTCGCATTGGTAATTGAGCATCAATTAAGAATTTCATGAAACTAATTGGAGGATACTTTTAACTTGAGTGAGTCGAGTAGCAAAGCTTAGAACTGCTAAAATATCTTCGGATTCTAAATCATCATAATCTTCTAAAATATCATCAATAGTCATTCCTGAACTCAAAAGTTCTAAGATCATTTCCACCGGATAGCGTAATCCGCGAATACAGGGTTTACCATGACAAATATCATGGTTAATGGTTATTCTATTTAATAGAAGATTATTCATGATATTAGATGTTATGTTGATACTGAATTAATTATACCTGATTTTTTTGATTTCTATGAAAATAGAAACAAAGCGATGTAATTCAATCATTTATCAATCCCCAAAAATACTATCAAAAATTTCTCGCTTTACCCTAAAATTAACATTCCTGATTTGTTGGTACAATATATCTAAATCAGAAATATTAATTTTACCATCTAGCTGTAATTTACGAATCACTGCTAAAGTTCCTTTAACATTCAATCCTAATCTTATTGCTTCTTTTCTAGCCGCAAAGTCATCTAAAATAATATAATCTGGTTGTAATTCTACACCTAAAGTAATAGCTTCTGATTCTCCTATACCTAAACGCTCATTTAAGCGACTAGATAAAGAAAGTAATTGTACTTTTTGGATTAATAATTTATTCTCGCTGATTAGTGTATTAATATGTATGGATGATTTATCTTGTTTAGCACTGATTTCTTTTTGAACACTTTCTGGTAATAAGAATTGAGATTCTGTTGTCAGAAATAAATCAAGAAAATCTAACCGAGATAAGAAAATTAAAGGGGAAGAGTTAAATACTATTTTCATCATGCTTACCAGTTTTTTTCTATAGCGATATCTTCAACGGTAAGATATGAAAAATCTATTCCCATTAATTCTAAAACTTTCAAAAATATTTCTGTATCCATTTCCATTATTTCGGCTGCTTTATGTAAACTAATTAACCGCGATGTTAAAGCACCGAGTACAAATATAAATGTTTCTTTCTGTTCTATACTCTGGAATAATTGCACTTGAGAGGCAATTTCTTTAAAGGTAGTTTGGTGATTCATTTATTTGATATTGGTTGATGGATTAAGTCTATTTTTACCATTATATCAAATAGTAAAGCAATACTTTCGGTAAGCTATGCGATACCTTCGGTCAGCATTTCGCTATTGCTCTCAGAAGCTATACCAAATTTAACTGTTAATCTTTAAACAAGATGAGAAAACCCTCTTGTGTAAAATGTTTATCATGAGTTAATATTTCTATGATATTGAACTTTTTCATTGTCATCATAGAAATACAGTCTGTTAAACTATATCCTTTATCAAATCGTTGTTGAAATAACTCTAAACCTGCTATAAACGATTCATGGGTTTGAGGTATTACTTGAATATGATGATCTGCAATAATTTGAGTTATTAGTTGAGAAACTGCTGATCTCATTGGCGTGGGAAAAGCAGCAAAAAAATTTATGGTTTCTGTTAAAGTTTTCTCTGTGGTGATAATTTCAATATTTCCAAGATTACTGCTATAATTTCTGACACGCTCATGCCGTGAATCACTTTTATTAATTAGTGCTACCCAATAAAACGTATCTGCAAAAATGCTTTTCATTATTTATTGTTTATTTTTTTAGGGAATTTTGTTGATAAAGATAGTAATCATGTTTTTCTGCACCATCTGGAGGAAGTGTTTCTAAAACTTCTTGAGGAATATCTTTGATGATATCATCAGCTACTTCCCAAATAGGTTTATATTCAGTTGGTTGCGAGTTGCTTTTTTATTTGACAGCACGAATGTAATTAAGTATTTGGGTTAGTTCAATTTCTGGAATTTGCTGTAGTTCTTGTATAATTAATTCTTTGGTTTGCATATATTTATTGTAGTTTAATAGGTGGCTAATATTATTTTAGCAAGGGTTTGGCTTGTTTTTCAACTGTAAGGGTAATAACTGATCGCTCTTCATCATCCTACCTACATCAAAAAGCGATCGCTTGATCGTTCAAAGAAAAGAATAGAAGAATTAGGTCATAAATGATTACTACTGAATGATAATTACAACTTAACCAATAGCAAATTCGGTATGTTTTCTCAAATCTGGTGGATGAAAAGCAAGTACAATATCATGATTAGTTAAACCTTCTCTCATTAATTCTATAGCCATTCCTTCCTCTGTACAATCTTCTTCTATGTAAATTTTTTCGTTAACAATGCGAATATGAACATGAATATTTTTGGTTTGCTTACCATCTTTCCAACCCATAAACATCCAAAGATATTGATCATGAATTTCATCAAAAATCAGACAACTTTCTTCATCAAAATTACCTGCACCAGAAATCCATTCATGGTATTCTGTTAATACTTTTTTAATACATTGGCGATATTGTTCTAATTTATCGGTGGTAAATTGCTTTCTAATTACTGTTTTATTTTTTAATGATTCTAAATATTCTAATGCTTGTTTTTTGGAAATATTTGGATCATTTTCAGATTCTTCCATTAATTTGATTGCTTGATAATTTTCTAAAATTTCTTCTATTTTCTCAAATTCAGCAATAGGAATTTGAACAGCGATAGGTTTTTGATTTTGATCTAAAAGATAGTTTTTGTTGATTTCTAACATTTTAGTAACTCTGATGAAGATTTTATTAATGTTAAACTTTTTGAGTGTTTTTAAAAGGATTGAATAATTTAAAATTAGTAATCCAATGAAAATCATCAATATTTAATCACGATTTATAAGAGAGCGATCTTGACGAATTTCTTGTTGCCATTTTTGCGGATCAATTTTAGCAAAAATATGCTTTTTCGAGATTTTTCTTAATGCTTCTGCCATTTTTTGACCATTAGATTTTTTTGAGGTGCTGCTATTTCTTCTAATAAAGTAATATGCACCTTTACGGAGCTATTTAATTCTATTTCAGGGGTTTCATCAACCCATTGAATAGAATTGTTTTTCAAAATAGCGTTAAAAGTTTTTAACATGATTTTGTTCACCTATTAATAATTGACAACAATCAAGATTATAACATCTTTTTTACGTCAGCTAAAGATACAGAAAGACTATCTTTCTTTTCTTCCCTAGCATCCCGTAAATCTCTTAAATCTTCCAAATCTTCTAACAATTCCTTAATCTTTAAAAATTTCTCATAAGATAATACAGCAAATTACTTTTGACCATTTTTTGTGAAAAATTCAGGGTGTAATTCTATCATGTTTGAACCTCTTTCTATTCATAATATTTTATACACTAATCATCTGCTAAAGTTTCCAATTCATCAGAAATCAAATTTTGCCAATCTTCATCACAATGGGAATGTAAATGGATTGAAGCTACCAGTAATTCTGAGAGAATTTTACCCTTTTGGCGATCGCTTAATTCAGAAAGTTGTAATTGATTAACCAAAGAAATCACATTTTGGCATTCTTCCTGTAATTCCATTAGTAACTGATTAAGTGTTGAGTTTTCACTGCTAATTTTTTGATTTGCGAGTTTCATTAGTTTTTACCCAATCTTTTTAGTGCTTGTTTGATACCTTGTTCAAATGCTTTGATTTCTTTTTCCCAATGGTTAATTAAACCCTGGTCTGGAAAGTCTTTCTCTAATTCTAGCTTAATTTTTTCTTGGTGTTCAGCAATACGGGATTCTAAGGATGATATTGCTTTCTTGAAATGACTTTTACCCATATAAGATAACTGATGAAACTTACATTATACTAGGAGGACAGTGATCGCTCTCCCAAATCTCTACATCAAACAAGCGATCTTGACCTCTCCCCCAACCCCTCTCCTGCAAGGAGAGGGGAGCAAGATTTACTCCCCCTTCCCTCGTAGGGAAGGGGGCTGGGGGGTTAGGTCTTTTCACAACAAGTTTGATAAATTCGCATCAAAACTTGATCAATTTTCTCTGTTATTTCTTCATTTGTAAATCTCAATAAACGCAAACCTCTTGCTGATAAAATTTTATCTCTTTCTATATCATATTCTATTTGTTGTTCATGAATTCTTCCATCTACTTCTATGACTAAACTAGCAGCATGACAATAAAAATCTACTATAAAACCATCTATAACTTGTTGTCGGCGAAAATGTAAACCATGCAAGCGGTTGGCGCGAAGATGTTCCCACAGAATTTTTTCTGCTGGTGTCATTTGGCGACGCATTTCTTTGGCGAGTTCGAGTTTTACGGGTTCTATTTTTTGTCCAATGACTATGTTACGAAGCTCGTCTTTTTTCGGTGGTTGGTTGTTCATTTGTGGGGTGTGTTTTTATATCGTGTTTGACCTCTCCCCCAGCCCCTCTCCTACGAGGAGAGGGGAGCAATATTTCTCCCTCTTCCCTTGCAGGGAAGGGGGTTGGGGGGTTAGGTCTGTTTGGGATGTTGGAGGAATGCGATCATACTTAAAATTATAATAAATATATTGACATATAAATTATAGATGTGATATACCTGATTATATTTAATATAACAATGTCACTCTTACTAAATATCAATAATCATTATTTAAAAAGTAGAAAAATGAAAACACTAAAAGAATTAGTTAATCAATATCCAGAAGCAACAATAGAAAATGCTATAAGAATTTTTGTTAGATATTTCAGCCAACCAGACTTAGACCATTCTAAGAATCATTTTACAGAAGATGAGTATGTTGATCCACGTAATTATTTTAAGGGTAGCCCTGATCCAGAACGAGATAATAATTATATAGCTATGCAAATTATAGATAGGATTCATTGGTATTTAGCCAAAAAAAATAATTTAGGTATCATAAAAACCATTCCTCCAATGTATGAGAAAATTATAGAATTTAACGAAAATGAACTTTGCAAAATGTTAGGATTTAGCAAGGAAGAATATGATGGATTTATACACTTTCAATTAACAAAAGTACCATGTGGAGTAAGCAGATATGATGTATGTGGATTTGAGGATGATTTAGTTTAAAAATTCTATGACTGATTAAAACTTATTGCCACACCAAGTCCAGCTAGTCCAACTGTGATCACAATTCCTACAGGAAAACCAGAAATAACTGCAATAAATGTTATTACACCTATACCCACTAAAATACCTGTAATTATCTGTCCTTTGGTTGGTTCTGAGGATGATGTGCTAGGTTTTGAGGATGATGTAGGTTGAGGTAATGAAGTTGAGGATGGATAGGATAAACTAGGTGAATAGTTAGAGTTAACTGCATCTTCTGGGGTAAAAGTCGTATCACTATATTCTATACTAAAAACTGTAGGCCAACCACCAAGTTTATTATAATTCCACTGAGAAATCACCCTATCTTCATCAGGAGGATAGGCAAATTTGACATAGACGCACAATAAAATAGGAGATAAAGTTATGTGTGTTATGGTTCCGTAAGAAGATAATTTTGCCAAAACTTCAGATTTTGTTGGGCGAGGATTCTTGGGGTGAATGCAAATAGTCATTAATTTAAAAACTCTGTTAAAAATATGAACAATTATATATTAAATTTTACATCGGGGTCAGCCCGTCAGTCAGAAATATAGACTTAATTTATACTTAATAAATTTATAAATAAACCTTGTTTATATACCAATATTCCAGGTAAGTCCATCAATACTCACCCCAATTACATTATACCAAAGCCGCTTCTCCAGATTACTAATTACCCTCCCCTCATCCTCAAAACCAACAATTTGATCAAAAATACCCTTAATTTACCTTAACAAACTTTCAATCTCCTCATCTGTAAAACCAAACTGCCGAAAAATCCGTAAAATATAACCAGGAGACATTTCTCTAGCACCCATATCTATAGGAACTACTCTCCTTTTCCCTTCAACTTCACGAGTATATAAACAATGATCACCTTTTCCCTCTCTATGAAATGTACAACCTGCTTTTTCTAATAACTTAATTAATTCTTTGGGTTTTAAAGAAGGTATATTTTTAGGCATAAACCTTCCTCAATTCATAGATTTCTGATTGCTTTTCTTTTTCCTCAACTAATAAAAATTCATGTAATTCATCTATAGAAATAGGAGATTTATAAATATTATCTTCTGATTCATAAACATCTTCAAAAGATTCTATTGCTTCCTTTAATTTATTAACTGCATCTTCTTGAGTATCTCCTTGTCCAACAATACCATTTTCTAAACACAAACCTACCCAATAACCGAAACTTTGTCTGAGGACAACTGTGTAAAAGTTCATTTTTGTTTACCTATGGATAATAATATTGCTATCAAGTAACATCATTTAATCACGATTTGGAAGAGAACGATCTTGACGAATTTCTTGTTGCCATTTTTGTGGATCAATTTCCGCAAAAATATTCTTTTTGGAGATTTTTCTTAATGCTTCTGCCATTTTTTGTACATTAGATTTAGTTGCGGTGGTTGATGTTTGTTCTAAAAAAGTAACTTGCACTTGAAATTGCTTTTGAGCATTTTTAGTTAAAAAATCAGGATGTAATTCTATCATTTTTGCACCTTTTTATATTCATAAGATTTTCTCCACTAATCATCTGCTAAAGTTTCCAACTCATCGGAAATTAAATTTTGCCAATCTTCATCACAATGGGAATGTAAATGGATTGAAGCTACCAGTAATTCTGAGAGAATTTTACCCTTTTGGCGATCGCTTAATTCAGAAAGTTGTAATTGGTTAACCAAAGAAATCACATTTTGGCATTCTTCCTGTAATTCCATTAGTAACTGATTAAGAGTTGAGTTTTCACTGCTAATTTTGAGTTTTGCGAGTGTCATTAGTTTTTCCCCAATCTTTTTAACGCTTGTTTTATCCCTTGTTCAAAAGCTCTGATTTCCTTTTCCCAATGATTAATCAAACCTGGATCTGGAAATTCTTTCTCTAATTCTAATCTAATTTTTTCTTTGTGTTCAGCAATACGAGATTCCAAAGATGATATTGCTTTCTTAAAATGACTCTTCCCCATAAAATATAAATTATAACATTTAGGTGAGCCATCAAGACTCACCCCAATTACATTACACCAAAGCTGCCTGTTCTTCCTTACTAATCACCCTACCCTCATCTTGAAAACCAGCAATTTGATCAAAATTCAAATAACGATACAAATCATCAGCAAAAGGATGAATTCTTTCTGCCACAATATCCAAATATTCCTGCACATTAGGAAGTCTTCCCAACAACGCACAAACCGCTGCTAATTCCGCCGAACCTAAATAAACTTGAGCGCCTTTACCCATGCGATTATTGAAGTTACGAGTCGAAGTAGAAAACACAGTTGTATTATCATCAACTCGCGCCTGATTTCCCATACATAAACTGCATCCTGGAATCTCAGTTCTGGCCTTTGCAGCTACGAAAACATCATACACACCTTCAGCCTTTAATTGGTGTTCATCCATGCGAGTTGGGGGTGCAATCCATAACCGCGCTTTTACCTCACCAGCACCTTCTAAAACCTTCGCAGTTGCCCGATAATGTCCGATATTTGTCATACAAGAACCGACAAATACTTCTTGTACAGGATCATTAGCAACTTCCGATAATAACTTAACATTATCTGGGTCATTGGGAGCAGCTACAATTGGTTCTGTGATTTGGCTTAAATCAATTTCAATTACTTCTGCATATTCCGCATCAGCGTCAGCAGATAATAATACCGGATTGGCCAACCATTCCTCCATTTTTGCCACGCGACGCATGATAGTTCTGGCATCACTATAACCCCGTGCTACCATATTAGTTAAAAGAGCAATATTGGAACGCAAATATTCCGCAATTGTCTCTTCACTTAACTTAATTGTACAACCAGCACAAGAACGTTCTGCGGAAGCGTCGGTTAATTCAAAAGCTTGTTCAACTTTCAAATTTGGTAAACCTTCAATTTCCAAAATCTTGCCAGAGAAAACATTTTTCTTGTTCTGTTTCTCCACAGTTAATAATCCTTTTTGCATGGCTACATAAGGAATTGCATTGACAACATCCCTCAGCGTTATTCCTGGTTGCAATTCTCCTGTAAATCTGACCAAAACTGATTCTGGCATATCCAAAGGCATAACACCCAAAGCACCAGCAAACGCTACCAAACCCGAACCCGCAGGAAAGGATATACCCAAGGGGAAGCGAGTATGGGAATCTCCCCCTGTACCCACGGTGTCGGGTAATAACATCCGGTTTAACCAGGAGTGAATGATACCATCACCAGGACGTAAAGCTACGCCACCACGGGAGGAGATAAAGTCGGGGAGTTCTTGGTGGGTTTTAATATCCACAGGTTTGGGATATGCGGCTGTGTGACAGAAACTTTGCATTACTAAGTCTGCACTGAACCCTAAACAAGCAAGTTCTTTTAATTCGTCTCTGGTCATGGGTCCTGTAGTGTCCTGAGAACCCACTGTAGTCATGATTGGTTCGCAAGATGTCCCCGGACGTACTCCTGGTAAACCAGCGGCTTTACCGACCATTTTCTGCGCTAATGTGTAGCCTTTTCCGCTGTCGGCTGGGGCTTGAGGACGAATAAATAAAGTGCTGGGTGCTAAACCCAATGCTTGACGGGTTTTATCGGTGAGGGTACGCCCAATTAATAGGGGAATGCGTCCACCTGCGCGAACTTCGTCTAAAATGGTGTCAGGTTTGAGGCTGAAGGTGGAAATGACTTCTCCTGCGGCGTTGAGAACAGTTCCTTTGTAGGGATAAATGGTGATTACGTCACCGGTTTCCATTTTGCTGACATCGCATTGAATGGGTAATGCACCGGCATCTTCGGCTGTGTTAAAAAAGATAGGAGCGATCGCACTTCCTAATATATAACCTCCCGCCCGTTTGTTGGGAACAAAGGGAATATCATTGCCCAAATGCCATAATACAGAATTGATTGCAGACTTGCGAGAAGAACCTGTACCCACGACATCACCGACGTAAGCAACGGGAAATCCTTTTTTCTTCAACTCTGCAATGGTTTCTAAACTTCCCGGTTGACGAGTTTCCAACATCGCCAAAGCGTGTAAAGGAATATCTGGTCTGGTTGTGGCGTGGGTTGCGGGTGATAAGTCGTCGGTGTTAGTTTCTCCGGGAACTTTGAAAACCGTAACGTTGATAAATTCTGGTAATGTGGGACGGGAAGTAAACCATTCTGCTTCTGCCCAAGAGTCTACCACTCTTTTAGCGTAGGGGTTGGTTTTTGATAATTCCAAAACATCATGGAAAGCATCATATACCAACAGAATTTTGCTGAGTGCGTTGGCTGCATAAGCGGCGATTTGTTCCTTTCCTTGTCCCCCCATAACTAGCGGTGTTTCTGAAGAGTCGGATACAGATACAGTGGGGAGTTGCAGTAAATCAATTAAAGATTGAACATTGTAACCACCAATCATTGTTCCCAGTAATTCTACTGCGTCAACTGGTGAAATTAAGGGACTACTAACTTCTCTTTTCGCAATAGCAGTAAGAAATCCAGCTTTTACATAAGCTGCTTGGTCTACTCCGGGGGGAATGCGATCGCGTAATAAATTTAATAATACCTCTTCTTCACCTTTAGGTGGATTTTTCAGTAGTTCACATAATGCTGATGTTTGTTGTGCGTCCAATGGTAAGGGGGGAATACCTAATTGTGCGCGTTCTTGAGTGTGTTGTTGATATTCTGCTAACATGATTTAGCTTTTCTCCTGTAATGTCTTGTTTTCTTTATTTTATTGTAAGGGAATTGTTACAGGAGTTACTAATGGACGGAATTGGTTATAAAGAACAGTTTGTGGTTTATAATCTGAACAGTAAAGTTTACATTAGTTAAGTTACTATGATTATGATTACAAAACAAATTATTCAGGAACAATTAGAAAGTTTAACAGCAGAAGAACTTAATCAAGTTTATGAATTAATTCAAAATTTAAGTAGTGCAGAAAAGCTAGTTAAAAAGCCTAGTATAATGTCTAAATTACGGAAGATTTCTATTGATGCTTCTGAAGATTTTTCTGTGCAAGTTGCGATTAGTTTAGGGAGAGATGTTAGTGAAGGGTAAAATTAAGGATGGGAAGTTTTTCGGATGAGTAACTGGGAAATGCGTAAACACGAATTAATTCCTGATATCTTAGATGATTTGAAACATTTTATTGGGTTTTGAGAAATTTTTTTAATCCAGACAATTTTAGAAATGATAATGAAATAGTGAATTAAGAGAGCGTTAGTTTAAAATTTCAGCATCCAAAAATAACCCCACGCTGTAAATCTTCAAATACTGGACATCCTGATTCTAACAAAATAAATCAAGGATATCATATACAATATAAATAAACAAAAAACCCTCTACACCTATCTTACCAATGACTGCAAAAATCAAACCAGACTGGGCTGGAGAAACCTTACTTTCCCAATTTGTCAACCTACTAATTAATACCAAACCCATCTACATCTTGATGAAACAACAAGCAAGACAGGTACTCATTAAAACAGCCGAAAAAAACGGTGTTGCTTGGCGCAAAAACTGCGAAAAACTAGAAGCTTCAGGAGTCAAAAACAAACTCCAAGAAAATACAAATCCCAAAGTAGTTTATCCTGATTATTACCAAGTTCCTTTCCATGCTTATGATGAAGGAAATATGTGCTGGAAAGCAGCTTTTGAAGCCCCCAGTGCTACCTATTCTATGGGATTACGAGTATGGCCAAAAGAGAAAATTACTTGGCAAACTGCACACCACAGATTAAGGTCAAGTTTTCACGAAGTTCTCGGTAATTATGTCACTCAAGATGTGCAGGATATTCTAGATATTGGCTGTTCAGTTGGTATTTCTACTTTAGAAACACATCGCTATTATCAACAAAAACAAAATCATCCAGTTAACACAGTGGGTTTAGATTTATCTCCCTATATGTTGAGTGTAGCTAAACAATTGGATATTGATAATGAGATATCCCAATGGTTACACGCGCAAGCAGAAAATACACAATTACCAAGTGAGTCTTTTGACTTAGTAACTCTGCAATTTGTCACTCACGAACTTCCTGGTTTTGCTAGTAAAGCTATTTTCCAAGAAGCATTACGTTTGCTGCGTCCTGGTGGGTGTATAGCACTAGTAGATAATAATCCAAAATCACCTGTAATTCAAAACTTACCACCTGTACTATTTACACTGATGAAAAGTACAGAACCTTGGAGTGATGACTATTATATGTTTGACATAGAAGGGAATTTAACTACTTTAGGTTTTGAGAATGTAAAAACCTTTTCTACTGATCCGCGTCACCGCGCTATTGTTGCTAAAAAACCGACTTTGTAAAAGTCTATTTTGTAGGGGAAAATTTTTGTTTATCCCTACTTTTTGCTTAAATAATTATTAAAAATTTAGCGATATTTTTACACCTGTAATTCCTTAAATTTTGTCAATCCTAATTCAGACAATTAAACATCCATTAATTAATTTTAAATTTATCTGAATAAATACTTATTTTTTAGTTTACGTCTGAAAACCCAAAGTTGTCATCAATTCTATCAAAGAAACTCCATGCAAATGCGCCAAGTCTGCTAAATATTCAAAGCGATGTGCTTGCAGTTGGTCTATCTGTTCACTTAGACGTAATAACTCTCTATACTCTTCATCTGTCAGATTTTCTTCGTCTGCTTTAGCTCTTAATTTGTTGTAATAAATCTGAGCATCATAAGCAATATCTGGATTATTTTTGAGAAATAATTCTGCTTCTTCTTTGATCAATTTAGCGGCTTTTCTTTGGGTATGCAAAATAATGACTTGAGATACAAATGTATCGAATTCTGGCTCGTGTAACTGCTCAACAATCTTGAGCAATTCTTCTGAAGATAATTGGACTTCAAGTTTCACTGTTGACATTGTTAACGTCTCGCCAGCTAATTTTGCAAAAATCTACTAATAGGCTGATGTAAATTAGTATATATGGCAATAGTAATATATGCAAGTAATCTTTGTAAATAAAAACCAATCAACTAATCAACAGGCATTACTACTAACGGTAAATATTAAGTTATATAAAGTTTAAATAATAATTTATAATTAACTTATTCTGCCACACTCCTATTTAATTTGTGAAAATCAGTGTCAATCATCCCCAACTCCTTGAAAAAGTCGGGGATATGAGAGGAATCAACCAAACCAGTGAGAAGATTGACAACCTGGTTGAACTGTTTCACAAAGCTGATTACTAATCAAATCTGCTTTGGCTTGAATAATTGCAAAAATCCCTTGATGAATCAAATTTTGCAGATATAATTTTTGTTCCAAGGGATTACGGGATATTTTGCGATCTAAAGTGTGATTTAAAAAGCTATCTTTGTGATTTTCACCTAACAACATCTGATTATCAGCACGCTGACTAGAAAAGCCAGGAAGATGATTAATCACAAAAGAAATTAGCTCTTGGCGTAAATCAGGAATGGCAAAAGCTTGTTGATAAGGTTGATATGGATATGTATCTAAAACACTTTCAATTTCGCCAATAACTGATTTTTCTGTTAACTTAACTATGGTTTTCATGATTTATAATCTCCTTTTTAATGGGAAATTTTCAAAATTAAATCTCACCTACATAATTAACACCTATTTGACAATTTAATCTCGCCAAAATACCAGATATTTATTTATAATAATTTTAAATTTAATTTATACCTGATTTATGGTATAAATTAAATGGTGTGAGATGTTTTAATTGGTAGTGAAGCTATTGGTTAAAAATCCTTTTAAAAGGTCTAAAAAATCTAAATTTTGTGGGATGATATGACGTAGTTGATTATCAATTTCATCAGCAGCAGCCAATCCCGAAACCATTGCCCCTGCTACTAAATTACCACCACACCAATCGCCACAACAAACTAAAGGTAAGGAAGTATTCGCAGATAAACAAGCAATATCTAAAGGTGTACGAGGAAAAGCATAACGCCAGCGATGTATTTGCATCCATTCGGGATTTTCTAACCAGGGAAGTGCTAAATCTTCTGCGGCTTTTTGTAACATATAATTGCCAACTGGTTGTAAGTCTGGGGTTTCTAAATGTTGTTCAGCTAATCCCGCACTACTTTGTAACACAAAATGCGGTTGTTGTGATTGGGGACGCTTGCTACTATCGAATCCAATCCATGCTAAATCTGTATGATCATTAAAAGTCAAAGCTTGCCAATAAGGTAGAGGTTGAGAGTTTGCAGAAAATCCCGCCATCACACTAATACAAGGGTTAAATTCAACAGAATGCAGGTTTTTGAGAAATTCAGCACCCAATAAATTTGCACCTAAAGGCGTTAATAAATCTCCAGCTTGAGGGGCAGGAATAGCTACAACTAAAGCTTTGGCGGTTAAGTGTTCATTACTTTCTAGAATCAGACACCAAGTATTTTCTTTTGTAGGATTAATTGTGATCACGCGCTGATTAAATAAAATCTCTAAACCTGGAGTGAAAAATTTAGCAATACTACTCATCCCCTCTGGTGCAATATAACGCGGACTGCGGTTTGCTGGTTCAGCTATACCCCCACTGGCTGAAAATTCATAAACTATATCTGTCCAAACTTTGATAACTTGGAGATTTTGCCATAAATCCACAAATTTACTGAATAATTCACCTTTCGGCTGTAAATAACAAGCACCATGATCGGCACAAGTTCCCTGTAAACGCCGTGTAGCAACTCTTCCTCCCACACCGCGAGACTTTTCTACAACTACCACCGAATAACCAGCTTGACGTAACCGCTGGGCGCAAACTAAGCCAGATATACCAGCACCAATAACCGCAATATCAGTAATATGAGAATTTGACATATTTCACACTTCAAGCTTGACAATAACTTTTAAAAGCTAATAGTAGAATAGGGTACAGACAAGCTGCATGGAAGGGAGGATGGGAAATTGGATGAACTAAGGGCAGTGCTAGAATTAGCCACCGAAGAAGAACTACAGGACTTAACAGCTATTCTGTTTAGTCGCAAATTTAATCCCCTGGATTATGTTCACACACCTGAACCCATTGAAGTGCAAAGCCAAGACCGTCAAGCTTGGTTAAATGCACTAGAAGGACGGTTTCGCTTTTTAGCAGCTGATGGCATCACGGTATTACGTGGACATACTGAACAAGTAACTTACCGTCAAGCTTTAATTCAAGTATGTAAATATTTGAAAATTCCTTATTATGATGATTTAGCAACTGTTGATTTAGAAGCAGAGGTATTTTTGCATCTTTTAGGAAAAGTTTGGAAAAAACTCCCAAAACAAGAACAACAAAAAATCACCACCAAAGTCCAGCATCAGTTGTTAACATCAGATATTAAACAACCTTTACCTCTATCGTTACAACAAGATCCTTTAGGATTGATTTTTAAAGGTGGTAGTGCTTTAGCTGTAACTTCCGTAATTCAACCTTATGTACTCAAACAAATTGCCCGTCAATTTGCCATTCATTTAGCCACCTATCAAGTTGCTAAAGAAGCCGCAATTACAGGCACACAAATAGCCAGCAAACAGTTTCAAAGTTATGTCACAGTCCAGATGGCGCGACGGGGAATGACTGTGAATGCAGCCCGTTATGGTGCAGTGCGGACAGTGTTTGCTGTTGTCGGACCAATGATGTGGGCTTGGTTTTTTGCTGATTTGGGTTGGAGAGCAATTTCTACTAATTATGGTCGCATTATTCCCACTATTTTCACCTTAGCTCAAATTCGTCTTACTCGTGCAGAAGAATGTTGGGAACTAGCTTGAAAAAGACTTTTTATCATCCTGACTCCGGTTTGCAATTCCCTTGGCAAAGCCTTCAATTTGGGTTATTTGTTTTCCCAATTAATCCCTTTTTGGGGGCTGTAGCCATATCTTTAGCATCATTAATAACTTGGGCAAAAAAATACCGCACAATTAGCCGCAAACCCCTGCATCAAGGATTGGCAATTTTAAGTTTTTTGTTGTTGATAACTACCGGGTTTGCTATTCATAAACTAGAGGCTTTTCTGGGTTTATTCAACTTATTTCCTTATTTTTTCGTATTTGCCGGATTAACGTCCTTAATTCAAACACCTGCCCAATTAAGGCAAATTGCTTGGATTATGGTATGTGGTTCTTTACCTGTAGTAATTATCGGTTTTGGGCAATTATTTCTGGGTTGGAATTTTAAATTACAATTCTTGTGGGTGTTGATAGATTGGAACATTGCTCCTGGAGGAGAACCACCAGGACGTATGGCTTCTGTATTCATGCACGCAAATACTTTAGCCGCTTATTTGGTGACAGTTTTTATTTTGGGTTTGGGTTTATGGCTAGAAAATTATCAACAACTTCAACAAAAAATTAAACTCAAAAATTCTTCTTCAAAACTTTCCTACCGTCCAATTATCTTTTTAACAATAGCGGTTTTTGCTAACTTCATTGCTTTGATTTTAACCAACTCCCGCAATGGTTGGGTAATATCTCTTATCACTTGTTTAGCCTATGCTATTTATCAAGGTTGGCGGCTAATTGTGGCAGTTTTTATGAGTATTGCCACTAGCATTATTTTAGCTGCTTTTGCACCAGGAGCGATCGCTCAATTTTTCCGTCGCTTCGTTCCCTATTTTATCTGGGCGCGGTTAAATGATGATATGTATCCCGATAGACCAGTGGCATTAATGCGAAAAACCCAGTGGGAATTTGCCTGGAATTTAACTCAACAACATCCCTTTACTGGTTGGGGTTTACGCAGTTTTAGCGGACTCTACAAAGCTAAAATGGAAACTGACTTAGGTCATCCCCACAACTTGTTTTTAATGCTATCTGCGGAAACAGGTTTAGTTACCACTTTGTTATTTTGTGGTTTACTCGCCGGGATTATAATTACCGCCAGTCAACTTCTATGGAAATCAAAATCTTTAGAACCAGAAAACAGAATCATCTTTTTTAGTTATCTACTGGCTTTTATCGGTTGGATACTTTTTAATACTGTTGATGTTACTACTTTTGATATTCGGTTAAGTACATTATTTTGGGTGTTTTTAGCTGCTTTGTGTGGCGTAATCTATCAATATAAATCAAGTAGTCATCAGT
>NZ_JAYGHA010000019.1:0-1087 GCF_034931405.1 Anabaena sp. UHCC 0451
CCCGTTCTGTTGAATATTATCAGTAGCAAGAGTAGCACTGAGAGTAAATTCTGATTTTTGGCTAATTCTTTGACTGAGATTTTTTACCGACTCTGCTGTTTTTAGCCATTGACTAGAATTCAGAAAAACTCCTTGACTTTCTGCTATATTTTTAGGCTTTCTTTGCCATAATAGTTCCGGTAAATTTCCTGTTTGATCTTGATAACAACATTTTCCGTTCAATTGATAATTTGCTAACAGAGAATCACCCAAATTATTAAAGTAATTAGGATCATTAAAACCTTTCCTGGCTTCATAACTTGATATAGCTTTATCAGTAATATAAACTTTTGAGATATATCCTTGCCAGGGTCTATTCCCTGTGCTTTCATTACCTAGAATTAAAGGATAATTTAAATCCCAATTACTTAAATTTGTCGTACTTATCCACAATAGAGAAATCAACAAAATAAAGGATATGTAACCTAGAATAAATCCTATTATTTTTTGATTTGATAATCTTGAATTATTCTTTTTAACTGGTGATATTGTGTTAGTTAAGCTTTGATAATTCCAAAAATAAAAGCTCAAAGAACCTAAGCATCCGCCTACAGTATTGTTAAAAATATCGGCTGGAGTAGAACTTCTGGAAGGAAGAAAGATTTGTAAAGTTTCAACTGTCAATGTTAAACCAAAACTTAGCAGCAAAACTATGATAATTTGTAATATTAGTCTAAATTTAAATTTTTGCAAAAGATTGGCACACGCAAAACCTAACGGCATAAATAATAAAACATTATTTACCTGGTCTTGAAAAGAACTAGCATTGTTGAAACTGTCGAAAAAATCAGCTACAGAAAAACTATGAGGAAAGGAAAAGTTAAAGGGATAAAGCGTAGCTATAGCTATTACCAAAATAGTTGCCAATACAAACAACAAATTCAGAGGTTTTTCAAAAATATTTTGCCTTGGCTTCATGAGTACCTCGTGTTTATTCACTGAGCGTGAATATCTGAAAGTTAACTGTAAATAAATACTATTCAATTACTCTTGAATCAGTATTAAATGCTGATATAAATTTATTAATAAGTAATTAGACTCTAGGGAT
>NZ_JAYGHA010000019.1:1164-22074 GCF_034931405.1 Anabaena sp. UHCC 0451
GATTTTTTCAAAATTCAAATATGAGTTATATATTGTATTATGAATTTCTGGGGCGATGTTGTAAGATTTAATACAAATTAGTTATTTTCACTGCTCTTAATAGTATTATAAACAAGGTTAGGACTTACACAAACGAACTTGGTTTATTACCATAACTAACTGTTGAGTAGCCGAATATCTGGTATCTGATGCGTAAGTCTTAAAAAGTTAGCCTTGATACTTGTGTTCCTATCTTCCAGTATGGATGTATTACACTCATGACTGAACTCACACTACTCTTAACAGAAGGTAATACTCAAACCTCGGTTTCAGTTACGCAAGATAAATTTATTATTGGTCGTTTACCAGAATGCGACTTGTTTTTACCTTTTGGGGGAGTTTCCCGCCAACACGCCCGCATCCTCAAAACCAGAAATGGTACTTGGAGTATTGAGGATATGGGTAGTAAAAATGGAACGCAAGTAAATCAACAACCTGTGACTTTAACTCAAGAGTTACATAATGGTGATGTTATTTGGTTGGGTAATATTAGTTTAGTTGTGGTTTTTTCAGCTACTTTAGCAAAGTCACAGTCTCAATCTTTACAAAATGAGGAATCTAATAGTCAGCAAATTACGATTCTGCGGAATGTGGAAGAACTACAAAAACAATGGATAGATGCTACTGGCATTCAGGGCAATAATAGCAAAGAGAAAACTATTGCCCGCCTCAAAGATTTGGTAGATATCGCCAAAAATCTTTGTGCAGCGGCATCTATTGAAGAAATTTTTTCTCAGGTGCAACAAGTAGTTTTTCGTTATATTGATGGCATAGAACGCTTGGCATTATTAATTGATATTGATGATTCTGGTCATTTACAATTAATTAACTCGGCTACTAAAAATAATGACCAAGAAAGAAATTTACCCAAAGATGGTAGTTGGATAAGTCGCAGTATTTGTCAAAAAGTATTTACTGATAAAGTGGCTATTCAAAGTGCTGATACCCGTGCTGATGAAAGGTTTTCTAGTGAACAAAGTATTTTAGTTAAAGGTATTATGAGTGCAATGGCAGTACCTTTATGGGATGAAAATAAAGTAGTTGGTGTTCTCTATGCCGATGCTAATCTTTATTCTTCCCACTGGGCAAATAATGGTGAAGAAGAACTCAGCTTTTTTTCAGCTTTAGCCCATCTTGTTGCTTCCAGTGTCCAACGTTGGTTATTAGTAGATAAACTCAAAAATGAAGCGGTGATTCGTCAACGGCTAGAACGTTATCATTCTCCGGCAATTGTGCAGCAGTTAATAGCGGTGAGAGGTTTTCCCGTCGGGCGGTTGCCTCCTAATGAATGTGAAATCAGTATTTTGTTTGCTGATTTGGTAGGCTTTACAGCTATATCTGAAAGACTTACGCCTACAAAAATCGCAGAATTATTAAATAATTTATTTGAGGAAATGTTACAAGAAGTTTTTGCTTATGGTGGCACTTTAGATAAATATATTGGTGATTGTATTATGGCTTTTTTTGGCGCTCCTGAACCAGAACCAGGTCATGCAGATCGGGCGGTTGCTGCTGCTAAGGGAATGCTTTCTCGTCTGCAACGTTTAAATGCTAATAATTTTTGGCATGAACCTTTACAATTGCGTGTTGTGGTTAACAGTGGTAAAGCTGTGGTGGGTGATATGGGTAGTTCTCAAAGGTTGGATTATACAGCGTTAGGAGCAACAATTAATCTGGCCGCTAGGATGGAACCGATTTGTCCGCCGGGAGAATGTGTTATCAGTGAGGCTACTTACAGAATGCTGTCACAACAGTTGGATTTTCAGGAAATGGGAGATTTTCGGTTTAAGGGGATTGAGCGATTTATTAAGGTTTATCAGACAACAATGAATTACAAGAGGTGACAGGTGACAGGTGACAGGTGACAGGTGACAGGTGACAGTAAGAAGGAAGTAGGGAATAGGTAAGAATTTCCACAATTACTAATCATTTGTAAGTATTCATTTATAGCACTTGTTTATACCCAGATCCCCGACTTCTGACATCACTTTATAATTTGTGGGCAAAATTAAATAAAAGAAGTCGGGGATCTGATCGCCTTACCTAAATTCTTACAATCATTTTGATGGTAGCTTCTATGATAAATGTGTGTAAAACTAAGAAGCTACCTGAAGCTATTTTTTAACGGGAGGTCAGGTAATGGCTATCGCCACGATTAATCCTACCACTGGGGAAACTCTGAAAATCTTTCAGCCGCTTGAGGATGGGGAAATAACGGCTAAACTGGAATTAGCACAGCAGACTTTTGAGGCGTATCGTCAAACAAGTTTTCAGTTGCGATCGCAATGGTTGCAACAAGCAGCTAATATTTTAGAACAAGAAAAGGCAGATTTTGCTAAAATCATGACCCTGGAAATGGGTAAAACCTTAAAATCTGCGATCGCAGAAGTTGAAAAATGCGCCCTCGTTTGTCGTTACTATGCCGAAAATGCACCTAATTTTCTGGCTGATGTGACGGTTAAAACCGATGCTAGTGACAGTTTTGTTAAATATCAGCCTTTAGGTGTCATTCTCGCTGTCATGCCTTGGAATTTCCCCTTTTGGCAGGTTTTTCGGTTTGCAGCACCAGCATTAATGGCCGGAAATGTGGGGTTACTCAAACACGCCTCCAATGTCCCCCAATGTGCTTTAGCAATAGAAGATATTATTAACCGCGCAGGTTTTCCCGCAGGTGCTTTTCAAACTTTATTAATTGGTGCTGCTAAAGTTGCCGGTTTAATAGCTGATGATCGAGTAAAAGCTACCACTTTAACCGGTAGTGAACCAGCAGGTATTTCTCTGGCTGTTGCATCTGGTCAACAAATTAAAAAAACCGTCTTAGAATTAGGGGGAAGTGACCCTTTTATTGTCTTAGAAAGTGCTGATTTAGAATTAGCAGTATCCACCGCAGTCACAGCACGGATGTTAAATAATGGACAATCTTGTATAGCAGCTAAACGATTTATTTTAGCAGAAACAATTGCCGATCAGTTTGAAAAGATGCTATTAGCAAAATTTCAAACTTTGAAAATTGGTGATCCTTTCGCAGATGATACAGATATTGGACCATTGGCAACTCCCGGTATTCTCCAAGATTTAGATCAACAGGTCAAAATTGCTGTAAAAAGTGGTGCTAGAGTCCTCACAGGTGGAAATGCTTTAAAAGATCGTCCTGGTAATTTTTACCCGCCAACTATTATTATAGATATCCCCTTAGATCATCCTATTGCCAAAGAAGAATTTTTCGGTCCGGTAGCTTTATTATTCCGAGTTGCTAATCTTGATGCCGCTATCAAATTAGCGAATGACTCACCTTTTGGTTTGGGTGCAAGTGCCTGGACAAATAATGAAGCAGAACAAAATCGCCTCATTCAAGAAATTGAAGCCGGGGCAGTATTTATTAATAGCATGGTTAAATCTGATCCCCGTTTACCATTTGGGGGAATTAAACGTTCTGGTTATGGTCGAGAGTTGAGTATTCAAGGTATTCATGAATTTGTGAATATCAAGACTGTTTGGGTTAGGTGATTCAATTTTGGATTTTGGATTTTGGATTTTGGATTGTTTTTCTCAACTCCAATCTAAAATCTAAAATTATTCTGACTCCTGACTCCTTTAATTATTACTTTTGAGGAAATAAAATGAATACCGCCGAATTATTAGTACAGTGTTTGGAAAATGAAGGAGTGCAATATGTTTTTGGACTCCCTGGTGAAGAAAACTTACACGTTTTAGAAGCTTTAAAAAATTCATCAATTCAATTTATTACCACTCGTCATGAACAGGGTGCAGCCTTCATGGCAGATGTTTATGGGAGATTAACAGGTAAAGCGGGAGTTTGTCTTTCTACTCTTGGTCCTGGGGCTACAAATTTAATGACTGGTGTGGCAGATGCTAACTTAGATGGTGCGCCATTAGTCGCAATTACCGGACAGGTGGGGACAGATAGAATGCACATTGAGTCCCATCAATATTTAGATTTGGTGGCGATGTTTGCCCCGGTTACTAAATGGAATAAACAGATAGTTAGACCGAGTATTACACCAGAAGTAGTGAGAAAAGCCTTCAAGCGATCGCAAACAGAAAAACCCGGTGCTGTTCACATTGACTTACCGGAAAATATCGCCGCTATGCCCGTAGAAGGCAAACCTTTACATAAGGATAATAGTGAAAAAAGCTATGCTTCTTTTGCCAGTATTCGCGCTGCGGCGGCGGCAATTTCTCAAGCTGTTAATCCGATCATTTTAGTCGGAAATGGGGCAATTCGCGCCCAAGCTAGTGATGCTGTGACGCAATTTGCTACCCAAATGAATCTGCCTGTTGTGAATACTTTCATGGGTAAAGGTGTCATTCCCTATACTCATCCTTTAGCTTTATGGTCTGTAGGTTTACAACAACGAGATTTCATCACTTGCGGTTTTGATCATGCAGATTTAGTCATTGCAATTGGTTATGATTTAATTGAATTTTCTCCCAAAAAATGGAATCCCGAAGGGAATATTCCCATTGTTCATATTGCGGCTACTTCAGCAGAAATTGATAGTAGTTACATTCCCAAAGTGGAAATAGTTGGTGATATTTCTGATTCACTGAATGAAATTTTAAAACTTGCAGATCGTCAAAATAAACCTGCACCTTATGCTATTAGTTTACGTTCTAATATTCGCGCTGATTATGAACAATATGCTAAGGATGATGGTTTTCCCATTAAACCACAAAAATTAATTTATGATTTGCGGCAAGTGATGGGTCCAGATGATATTGTCATTTCTGATGTTGGCGCTCATAAAATGTGGATGGCTAGACATTATCATTGTCATAGTCCCAATACTTGCATTATTTCTAATGGTTTTGCAGCCATGGGAATTGCCATTCCTGGGGCTTTAGCAGCTAAATTAGTCTATCCAAATCGTAAAGTTGTCGCTGTGACTGGTGACGGTGGTTTTATGATGAACTGTCAGGAATTAGAAACAGCTTTGCGGGTGGGTACGGCTTTTGTTACCTTAATTTTTAATGATGGTGGCTATGGTTTAATTGAATGGAAACAGGAAAATCAATTTGGTAAAGGTAATTCTGCTTTTGTGCATTTTGGTAATCCTGATTTTGTTAAATTCGCTGAAAGTATGGGTTTAAAAGGTTATCGTGTGGAATCTGCGACTGATTTAATTCCTGTTCTCAAAGAAGCCTTAAATCAAGATGTTCCTGCTGTTATAGACTGTCGGGTAGACTATCGAGAAAATCGTCGGTTTAGTCAAAAATCAGGTGAGTTAAGTTGTGATGTTTAGGTGATTGGTGATGTTTAACTCGTTCCCAGTCTCTGACTGGGAATAATATATAGAGTCTCTGACTCAAGTATACATCAGAAGGCAGAGCCTTCAATCATTCATTCCCATACAGAGTATAGGAACGAGGAAAATAAAAACCCCTCACTTTTGAAAATTTATCAAGGTGTGGGGTTCTTATTTTGTCTATGATCGCACCCAGTACCTAGTATGGTAGAATTACGAGGTAGCTATTTTGTAAGTATTCAGCTATTTCACTTGTTGATACCAAGATCCCCGACTTCTGCGATCAATTCACAATTTATTGACACGCTAATAAAAGAAGTCGGGGATCTGATCACTATTTTCGTAATTCTTCTTGATTAGGAGGTAAAGGAAGTGTACTAGGGGGTAGGAAATTTATGGCTGTACTGTAGGATACCAGCACAGGTAAGCTGACGGTTACACACCAGATGAACCACTTTCTGTATTTTTCCAGGTCTTGAGTCGGGATTTCACAATACATTTTTACCGAGGATTCATTTACTTCTAATTTGATCCGCATAGATTCCTAATTAAGCGAGAATTTGATTTACAGTTTTTAGTTTGACAGTTCTCTTATGATTTTAAATCCCCTATATTCTCCTAGTTTTCTCCTATGTTTATCCCCCTAAAAATTAAATCAACTATATGTTTTATCCCTATTAATTCCAACTTTCTCCTGACTTTCTCCCAGGATGCTCCCAACTTTCTCCTTCAAATGGAAAATTCTTAGTATTTTGCGAAATTGTAATTTAGATTATTAGACTTTCTTGTAAACAATGGAAAATGAATGGCAGTTATTTTTAAATTATTTTTGTGATACATATTTAGCAGGATATAGTGATTATCAAGTTTTAATTAAAACTATGTATAAAAATGGTAATGACCCAAAATTAATTATTCCCACAAATAAATTAACAGAAGACGAAACCTTTCAGAAAACCTTTAGTAAAATCAAAATAGATAATGTTAAGACTGAAATGTATAGCAAGATTGCTGAAAAGCTTGGCGATAAATATCGTGATAGATGTGAGAAACTTACTGGTAAAACAAAAGGTAAAGCTATAACATTACTCGAAATTATAGAAGTTTTATTTCAGAAATTTCAAGACAGTAAAAAAAATCAAGATAAAAATATTTTCCCAATTGATAACTTGCATATAACAAAGTTGCAAGCAGATTTAAAAGATTTGAACTATGAAGCACAAATAAGAGAATTCAAGGCTTTTTTATCCGAAAACTTTAATCAGTCAATCGGTGCATTTCTGATACATGGAAAAGATAAATACGGACAACGCTGGCTAGTTAATAGACTCATTTTTAATCTTCCTTATTGGAGTATGGGAGAGAAATTCCCAATTTGTCTGAAAAAACATCGTCATGAAATTAATAGAGTTTGGGAAACACTACAGTGGAAATTTGGAAGTACATCTAGTTCCCCTGAAGATGTTATTACAGCTATATATGAACGCTGGGAAAAAGAACCTGTGATACTTTGCTTTGATAATGTTAATGAATATAAAGTTCGTGGTGATTATTTACGAAATTTAATATCTCAATTTTGGCAACCTTTAGCTAAAAAAGCAATATCTGACAAGTTTTATTCTAAATATCCTTTAATACTGTTTTTAATAGATAGAGAAGGGTGTCCAGATGACTTAGACATTGAATTACTAAATAGTTTTGATATAAATAAAGCTCATGTCCCTGTTAAGCTGACAGAGTTATTAAGATTTAAAGAATCAGAAATAGGACTATGGGTAAAAAATAAGGATACTCTTTTTAATCCTATTTTAAGTGATATGAATCTTGAAAAATTTATTGCATTACTCGTTCAATGTAATAATGATGATAACAAAACACCAGAAGATGTATTAGATCAAATTTGTGGACAATTTACCACTAGTGATAATCTTTCTTTGACATGGAAACATTTTGAAAAAACCCTACCACTATGACTAACACAACCTTTGACTACAATTACACAGGTTTAGAACAATACCAACCTCAACCAGACAGAAGCAAAAAAGAATATCCCTATTACCCAGATGAAAACTTAATTAAAGCAGTCAATTTATCAATAGCTTTAGACCGTCCTTTATTATTACAAGGTGAACCAGGATGTGGTAAAACTTTATTAGCAAAAGCTATTGCTTATGAATTTCAACAACGGTTAAATATTCCCAAATATCCTTATTTTTCCTGGTCAATAAAATCTACTACCCGCGCAAAGGAAGGATTATATACTTATGATACCTTAGCAAGATTGCGGGATGCTCAATTAGTTGGTAGAACTGTTTTAAGTGATGATGAACTTAGTAAAATTGCAACTAGAGTTAATGATCCTCAACATCAAGCATATATTAAATATGGTGCTTTGGGGTATGCTTTTCAAGAAACAGAATATCGTCCGATAGTGTTAATTGATGAAATTGATAAAGCTGATATTGATTTTCCTAATGATTTGTTAGAAGTATTGGAAGAATCAAAGTTTGAAATTACAGAAATTGGTAAAACTAAACCAGCTAAACAGCAACCAATTATTATTATTACCAGTAATGACGAGAAAGAATTACCAGATGCTTTTTTAAGGAGATGTATTTATTATTATATTGAATTTCCTGAAGACAAACTCATACAAATTGTTAATGGTCATTTAGGTAAACCTTTAGATGATAAAGATGAAGTAGTTAAACAAGCAGTTGAAAAATTTATGGAAGTTCGTAACCAAGGAACTCGCAGAAAAGATGGTAAAAAACCAAGTACCAGTGAATTATTAGATTTCATACTTTGGTTAAAACGTTCTTCTCAAGAGGAAGCTTTAGATTTCATCAAAAATCTTGAAAAACATCCGCATTTATTAGGAGTTTTACTAAAAAGTAAAGAAGACCAAGATTATTATAAACAGCAAGCAGGAGTAAATAACGATGAATAATCAAAAACCACCTTTATTTGATTTGTTCTTACACCTGCGAAACACAGGAGATTTTCCCCTGACAATTGACCAATATGATTTATTATTAGCAGCATTAGATAAAGGTTTTGGTTTAAGCAGTCGAGAACAATTAAAAACACTCTGTCAAATGCTATGGATAAAGTCTAAACCTAATTCAGAAACAGGTAAGAATTTTAATAAACATTTTGATGATTATTTTGCTCAATTAGATGCAGAAAATCAAGAAATAGCAGAACCTCAAAAACCTGAACCTCCAAAAAATGAACCTGAAAAACCTGAACCTGAAAAATCTGAACCTGAAAAACCTGAATCTCCAAAACCTGAACCTCAAAAAACTGATTTACCCTCTTTTTTACAAACACCAATTGCTTTAAAAGGTGGACTTTTACCGAAAAAACCATTTAATCAAAATGCTAAATTTCAATTATCAATTACAGATTTCCCCGTCACAAAACGCAAAATACAACGCAGTTGGCGTTATTTACGTCTTCCCATACGACAAGGAACATTAACAGAAATAGATATCGAAGCGACAGTACAAAAAATTGGTGAAGATGGGTTTTTACTAGAACCTGTAATCATACCCCAACGCATTAATAGAGCCGAAGTGTTATTATTAATAGATGCTTCTAATTCAATGATTCCTTTTTTCTTGCTTTCTCAACAGTTGGTGGATAACTTACAAGGAAGTAAATTAGGAAAATCGGAAGTTTATTATTTTAGAAATTGTCCAGGGGAATATTTATTTTACCATCCCCAACGTCCAGGAGGTAAACTAACATCAGAGGTTTTAGCGAAATTGCATAAACAAAGAACAGTAGTTTTAATTATTAGTGATGGTGGTGCTGCGCGGGGTGGTGTGAATTATGAGAGAATAGAATTAACAATGGATTTTTTACAAGAATTAAGCAGTTGTGTCCGTCAGGTTGCATGGTTAAACCCCATACCGGAAACACGCTGGAAAGGTACTTCCGCACAAGGTATTTCTCAAGTTGTGAAAATGTATGAATTGGATAATTCCGGTTTGGTTGCTGCGGTAAGGAGGAGGTAATAAGTAGGTTGGGTTGAGGTACGAAACCCAACAAATGTAAGTAATGTTAATCAAAAAGAAATATTGCTTTTATTGAGAATGTTGGGATGTTGGGTTGCGCTTCGCTTAACCCAACCTACGATAAAATATTATATGACTAAAAATATGAACAATTCACCCACCACAACATTTAAACATCCCCATTTACAATCATTCCTGAAACGCTACCCCACACATCAGAAGTTACTGCTTCATGCTGCTTTTCCCTTAGCACTAACACCAGAATTGTTATACTGTTTGCGGGAAAACTTTGTTCCTGATTCTCCTTGGATTGCTGTATCAGATATTTTATTATTTTTATGTCATCCTGTGGGGTTTCAATTATATGAAATGTCCCCAGATGTGAGAAACGAGTTACTTCATTATTTACAACCAGAAGAATTACATAAATTATCTGATTTCATGGTGGAGTATATTCGTCAGCAATTAAAAACTAATTATCGTGCTGATGAAGATTTGGGTGCTGCACCTCAATGGACTGCTTTAGCTTATATTAAACCAGAGGATGCTATTCAAGAAATTAAAGATAAAATTCAAGCATTGTTAAAAAATCAAGACTCAAGAAAGTTAATTAAATTTGCTTCAGTTTTAGAAAGTTATGCTGAAATTGACCCATTAATAAAAGCAGGTTTACAGCCATTATTAATGTTAGCTAGTGGTGAATATCTGACTTTTGATTTTGAAGTGGTGACAGTTAACCGACGGGGTGAAATTATTAAAAGAGAACCGAAACAAGCAACTTACTTTGTGGAAGACTTAGGAAACGGTGTTACTTTGGATATGGTAGCTATCCCTGGTGGTAAATTTATGATGGGTTCACCAGAAGGAGAAGGTCGTGATGAAGAAAAACCCCAGCATGAGGTGACTGTTCCCCCGTTTTTTATGGGTAAATATCAAGTAACTCAGGCGCAATGGCGAGTTGTAGCGGCGTTACCGAAAATTAAAGATGATTTAAAATCAAATCCATCTGAGTTTAAAGGTGATAATTTACCTGTAGAAGGTGTTTTTTGGGATGATGCGGTGGAATTTTGTGCTAGAATATCTAAAGCAACAGGCAAGGAATATCGACTACCCAGTGAAGCGGAGTGGGAATATGCTTGTCGGGCTGGAACTACAACGCCATTTCATTTTGGTGAGACCATTACCAGTGAATTAGCAAATTATGATGCTAATTACACTTTTGCAGATGAACCTAAAGGAACGTATCGAGAAAAAACTACAGCAGTAGGGTCTTTCCCACCTAATGCTTTTGGTTTATACGATATGCACGGTAATGTCTGGGAATGGTGTGCAGATGACTGGCATGGAAATTATATAAATGCGCCTACAAATGGTACTGCTTGGATTAGTCGAAGCGGCACTAAATCAAGTCGAGGCGGTTCTTGGTTCAACTATACTTGGTTCTGTCGTTGTGCGTCTCGCTACAATTTCGACCTCATCGACGACAATAGCGGTTTTCGAGTTGTGCGTGTTCCCCCCAGGACTTAGTAGCCCTTTACACTCTTGCTCTTTTGCCCTTTCCCAGTGTAGCGAAGCGGAACGATCTAAAAATTTTTTTTGTGAATTTCACTCCTTTAATATTACACCATCTTAGCTTTTTGTGCAAGAGGGTCAGAATCAGGATTTACAGGATGAAATGAGGTTCAATATCTTTTTTGTCAGAATCAGGATGTCCAGGATTTTAGGATGTTATTTTATATTCTTAAAAATAATCCACATCTGATATAATAAGAATTAACCAAAAAAATCAGATATCTAAACTTTGCTAAATTGAAATTCTTCCTCTGCCTCTCTGCGGTATGCCTTACGGCACGCTACGCGAACGTTAAAAAAATAATCTAACAATAATAACGAATAAAAAAAATAAAAAATAGAACGCAGATAAACGCAGATGAACGCAGATAAACCATATCCTGTACATCCTTAAATCCTGGTTATCCTGATTCTGACAAATAAAATACCCAACTTCCAAAAAACAATCATTCAATCACATCCTGATTCTGACAAATTTATGATTGCTATTAAACATCAACTGACACTACAAGAATTTCTCACTTTTCCAGAAGAAGATATCACCTATGAATTAGTTAACGGGGAAGCAAAACCGAAAATATCACCCAAAAGATTCCATTCTCGTTTAACTATTGCATTGTGTTTAATTCTCACCCAATGGGCAGAAAATAAAGGTGAAGTTGGTGTAGAATGGGCAGTTATTTTAAAAATTCGTGGTAAAGATTGGGTTCCTGTACCAGACTTATTATATATTTCTTATTCTCGTTTTCCTAATGATGTAATTGAAAATGAAGCTTGTCCAATTCCCCCAGATTTAGTTATAGAAATTATATCACCAGATCAATTTTTTGGAGAAATGAGCGCCAAAGCTACAGATTATCTTGATGCGGGTGTAATGAGAGTTTGGGTAATAGATCCCAAAGCGAAAACTGTCACTATATTTTATCCTGATGCACGTCCCCAAACAAAACGGGGTACAGATAGTTTAGAAGATTCTCTATTTGCAGGTTTGGTAATTTCAGCAGAACAAATTTTTCAACAAGCTGGAATTCCTTAAACTTAGGGAACAGGGAACAGGGAACAGGGAACAGGGAACAGGAAACAGGAAACAGGAAATAATTATTTACCAATTACCAATTACCAATTACCCATTACCAACATCTGTTAAATTGTATCAGGATCTACTCCCAATTCTCTCAATTTCTGAGCTAATAATTGAGCGCGGTTTTCTGATTCTTGTGCGCGTCTTTGTGCTTCCTCTTTTTCTAGTTTTTCCCTAGCAGCACGTTCATCACCTGTAGGAATTACCATTCCTTTTTGATCGCACCAACGTAACCAAATATCATGTCTTCCTTCAAATTCTCCTTCCCAAAATGTCACACCTAAATTAATATCTGTTAACCAGGTTTCTGGGGTTTTTAGATAATTTCTACCTACCAATTGATAAATGTGTAATTGTTCTTCTCCCAGTTCCTGATTAGGATCGTAAACTAGATAATAATTCACTTTCATTCTTTCATAAATCTTCAATTTTTTGGTTAGTTCTTCACCTTCTTGGTTAGAAACTATTTCCATGACTAATTCTGGTGATTTACCAAATTTCCAAACCATGTAACAACGATTTTGTTTTTTCCACCAATCTTCAGGCGTTTCTACATCAAAACTAATAAAGACATCGGGAACAATTGCAGGTTCACCATCGGTATGATATATTCCTACATTGGCTTCACTTAAAAAAGGCTGTAATTCTAAATAACTATAAAGGGAACTAACTAAAAGCCGTTGTTGTTTTGCTGATGGAAAATTATCCACAGGTGTATCGTCTTCTGTAATTAGTAAATTAGCATCTGGAATATAGTGATCATCAACTTTGTCTAAAAGTTGTTCAGTCATGATTTTTCTTCACTTATTCAATAGCATTATTTTAATTATACTTCGTGTAGATCCCCGACTTCTTAAAGAAGTCGGGGATCTGGTTTGCTAAAAAAGAAAAGTTTTCGGCGAATATAATTCGCTACTACACAAGCGAAGTCCACCTTCGTGGACTAATGAAAAATCAAGGATTCTGAACCCACGTTCGCGTAGCGTTCCGAAGGAATAGGTGGGTTTTGTCTGTGTAGCCGCGATTTATAATCGCCCAGAGATTATGAATTTAGACTTTTCAAACACCCTCTCAGTCTGCGATAATCTTTCAAAGTATTGATGTCAATAACCACGCAAGTTGAGGATATCACTGTGACTAAGTTCTTATTTGTAACCGATTTGGATCATACCCTTGTAGGTGATGATCGGGCTTTGGTAGAATTGAGCGATCGCTTACAACGTCATCGTCAACAACATGGCACAAAAATAGTTTATTCCACCGGACGCTCTCCACTTCTTTACCAAGAACTCCAACAGGAAAAAAATCTCTTCTCCCCAGATGCGCTGGTTTTATCTGTGGGTACGGA
This sequence comes from Anabaena sp. UHCC 0451, assembly GCF_034931405.1. Classification (NCBI taxonomy): domain Bacteria; kingdom Bacillati; phylum Cyanobacteriota; class Cyanophyceae; order Nostocales; family Nostocaceae; genus Anabaena; species Anabaena sp. UHCC 0451. Next base: position 14,494 of record NZ_JAYGHA010000019.1, read on the forward strand.
AATTTACCACGATGGTAGCGACATTCCAGATCCCGAATGGTCAAAAATTCTCTCTCCCGGATGGCAACGGGAAACTATACTTGCTATTACCCAAAAATTTCCTGAATTAGTTCTGCAACCAGAATCAGAACAACGCCCTTTTAAGGTCAGTTTCTTCCTCAAAGCAGAATTTTCGGGTATATTACCACAACTTGAGGCAGAGTTGGAAAAATCGCAATTAAATATAAAGTTAATTTATAGTAGCGGAATAGACCTTGACATTTTACCCCTGACCAGCGATAAAGGTCAAGCAATGCAATTTCTACGACAAAAGTGGAAATTTGCAGCCGAGCAAACTGTTGTTTGTGGCGATTCAGGTAATGATATTGCTTTATTCGCTGTAGGTAACGAACGGGGAATCATTGTCGGTAATGCTCGTCCAGAGTTGTTACAATGGCACAATCAAAACCCTGCTGACTACCGTTACCTAGCACAAAACTTTTGTGCTGCGGGGATTATGGAAGGTTTAAAATACTTTGGGTTTCTAGAATGATAAGTTATCTTAAAGGTATAATTGCTGGTGTGCAAACGGTTAGCGCCAATCGCACAATTCTGACTTTAGAAGTGAATGGCACAGGGTATGATTTACAGATTCCCCAACGCCTAGCTAACCAATTAACAAATACTGGTAATGTGGTACAAATTTTTACCCATTACCAAATTCGGGAAGAAATACCCATGCTCTATGGCTTTTCTTCACCCTCAGAACGGGATTTATTTCGTCACCTGTTGTCTGTAAGTGGAATTGGTGCAGCTTTAGCGATCGCTCTTTTGGATACTTTGGAATTACCAGAGTTAGTGCAAGCGATTATTGCGGCTAATACCCAAATCTTAATTCAAGCTCCTGGAGTGGGCAAGAAAACCGCTGAACGCTTATGTTTAGAACTGAAAGGTAAATTGATCGAGTGGCGTAAATCAGCAGGGTTCTTTGTGGCTACAGGTGGTCCAGCACCAGGAATTTTGGAAGAAGTGCAAATGACTCTCTTCGCTTTGGGATATACTGCCCATGAAGTTAGTCACGCTCTGCACGTCGTTAGCGAAAATATCGGTTTACCCAAGGATGCCTATGTGGAAGATTGGATTAAACAAGCGATCGCACATTTGAGTAGTAATGAAGTAGTTACTGGTTGAAAATTGGAACTTGGGAATTAGAAAATCCAAAATCCAAAATCTAAAATCTAAAATCTAAAATGAGTAATCCTTACGCTTGGATAGAAGCATCTTTAGAAACCATTCATCGGGCTGACTGGTATCGTTCTGTACAAACAATTAACAGTCTTCCCGGTGCGATCGTGCTGTTATCTGGGCAAAAGGTGATTAACTTTGCTAGTAACGATTATTTAGGATTAGCAGCAGATGAAAGCTTAAAAAAAGCCGCAATTCAAGCTATTCAAGAATTCGGTACTGGTAGTACAGGTTCTCGATTACTCACTGGACATAGAGAATTACACAGAGAATTAGAACAGGCGATCGCATCTACCAAACAAACAGAAGATGCAGTAGTATTTAGTTCGGGATATTTAGCAAATCTAGGTGCAATTACCGCCTTAGTTGGAAAGCGAGATTTAATATTATCAGATCAATATAACCATTCCAGTTTAAAAAATGGTGCAGTTCTCAGCGGTGCAACTATCGCAGAATATCCCCATTGTGATATCAACGAATTAACAGCTAAATTACAACAACAACGTCAAAATCATCGACGCTGTTTAATTATCACCGACAGCGTTTTTAGCATGGATGGTGATTTATGTCCTTTACCAGAATTGCTAAATTTAGCAGAAGAATTTAGTTGTATGCTGCTCATAGATGAAGCTCACGCTACCGGAGTTATGGGTAAAACTGGGGCTGGTTGTGTGGAGCATTTCGACTGTACAGGTAGAGAGTTAATTCAAATTGGCACATTAAGTAAAGCCTTGGGAAGTTTAGGCGGATATGTAGCGGGAAGTCATACTCTCATTGACTTTTTAAGAAACCGCGCTCCCAGTTGGATTTATACCACAGCCCTTTCCCCCGCAGACACCGCAGCAGCTTTAGCAGCAGTTAAGATAGTCCAACAACAACCAGAACGCCGAAAGCAACTATGGGATAATGTTGATTATTTAAAACAATTGATCACAGAAAATTTACCTGGTTTAAAAATCCTACCTTCCCAATCTCCCATATTATGTTTTCAATTACCTGATGCTGCTACAGCATTAAAAGCAGGAAAGCATCTCAGAGAAGCGGGTATTTTTGCACCTGCTATCCGTCCACCCACAGTCCCCACCAGTCGCATTAGAATCACGATGATGGCAACTCACAAAAAAGAGCATATTAATAAATTAGTGAATACTTTAAAAGAGATGGAGTTGTAGAGTAATTTCAGTTATTTCCTAGAGAATATATAAATCCCTTGGATCATACCTATATCATACCAGAAAAAAAGTATCTGTCAATATCAATGACTGAAAAAACCAAAACTCGTTAAATTATTGATAATGATGTCAATAATCTTGAGAATAGACTGGTCTTATTGCGAAAATAGAGCTAAAAATCTTTTTTGCCAAAATCCAAATTTAAATAACTTATATGTGCCTATTATAGTTGTTTTGTTGTTTGGTATTCTCCTATTCTGCATTTTAAACCCAATTTTATGTAAAACTGTACAGAATAATAAAATTCATGTATTAATCTGCGTTTATTTGCGTTTATCTGCGTTCAATTTTTACTTACTAAAAGTTGCTAACCAGGAGCGACTAATTGTACCATCATCTTCAAAACCCAACAACAAACTATTGAACATCTCACCAAATTAGGGATAATTTGAAGAATGAGTAATTCCCTATTTCCAATGACAAAACCAATTGAAGTCCGTAACCCCCGCACAAGTAAATTTGATTATGTCATCATCCCCCCACCCCCGAAGTTGCTTTCCCAGCAATGTCACCGACTCCGCAGGGGACAAATTCTTTGGCAGGAAATCGGAATTGAAGGCAGAATTGAAGCACTCAAGCAATGGAAAAAAGCCATATTATCTGATCGTAAACAGCTAACAGATGCTTTAGTGAATGATACAGGTAGATTATCAACATCAATATTAGAAATAGACTCTTTTTTAAATACCATTGATAGGTGGTGTAATTTAGCGCCTCAGCTATTACAAGAAACTGCCAAAAATACATCTATTCCCTTTATTGCTTTACAACAAACATCCGTTCCTTACTGCTTAGTAGGTGTAATTAGCCCTTGGAATTTTCCTCTTTTATTATCTACAATTGATACAATTCCCGCTTTATTAGCTGGTTGTGCAGTCATAGTCAAACCCAGTGAAATTACACCCCGTTTCGTTGCACCATTGATGACCACATTAAATACAATTCCTAAATTGCGCGATGCCTTAAATTTTGTCGAAGGTGCAGGACAAACAGGTGCAGCTTTAATAGAAGATGTAGATTTAATTTGCTTTACAGGTAGCGTGGAAACAGGAAGAGTAGTAGCAGAAACCGCAGCCAGAAACTTTATTCCTGCCTTTTTAGAATTAGGTGGAAAAGATCCTGCAATTGTACTAGAATCAGCAGATTTAGATTTAGCAACTTCAGCAATTTTATGGGGTTCAGTTGTTAATTCTGGACAGTCATGTTTATCCATTGAAAGAATTTATGTAGCTGAATCTATCTTTGAAGAATTTTATCATCAATTAATAGCTAAAGCCCATCGTTTGCAACTAGCTTATCCAACTGTTGAAAGCGGAGAAATAGGACCCATCATTTGTGAAAACCAAGCAGCAATTATTAATGAACATTTGCAAGATGCAGTTTCTAAAGGTGCAGTAATTCACTGTGGTGGTAAAGTAGAAGAATTAGGTGGTGGTTGGTGGTGTCGTCCTACAGTAATCACTAATGTTAACCATTCTATGAAAATCATGAATGAAGAAACATTTGGTCCAATTATGCCCATCATGTCTTTTTCTACCATTGAAGAAGCTATAGATTTAGCCAATGATTCTATTTATGGTTTGAGTGCGGCTATATTTGCAGATTCTCCAGAATTAGCATTAGAAATTGGTATGCAAATAGATGTAGGTGCTATTAGTATTAATGATGCAGGTTTAACAGCCATGATGCACGAAGGAGAGAAAAACGCCTTTAAATTTTCTGGTTTGGGAGGTTCGCGCATGGGTTCTGCCGGTTTAAAACGTTTTCTCAGAAAAAAAGCCTTTTTGATTAAAACCAACACCAATAAAGACCCTTGGTGGTTTAATGATGAAGAGTAGAGAAGGTGACAGGGAACAGGTGACAGGTGACAGGAGTATGAGAAAGATTAGAAGTAATTTTACCAATTACCTTAAGAATTCAGATGAGGCGATAAGATCCCCGACTTCTTTTGTTTATTGTGTCCATAAATGATAAATTGATCTCAGAAGTCGGGGATCTGAGTATGAACGATTGCTATAGATGAATATTTACCAATTACCAATTACCAAAAAAAAATTATGTCTAATATTCGGTTAGAAATGCCAGTTTTAGCACGTCATCAAGGTGAATGGATAGGAACTTATACCTTGGTAGATATTAACGGGAACATTCTTGATAGTCATCAATCCCATTTGAGTTGTCAATTTCCTGATAATGGCGAATATTCCTACTACCAAATCAATCGTTATACTTGGAATGATGGCAAAAAAGAAGAACATCAATTTCCAGGAACATATCGAGATAAAAAACTTTGGTTTGATACAGAACGCATTCAAGGTAAAGCCTGGGAAATTGATGATTCAACCGTGATTTTGTGGTTTGGTTATAAACAATTGCCAGAGATGTATTTATATGAAATGATTCAAATTAGTCCTGATAATAATTATCGCGCTCGTACTTGGCACTGGTTTAAAAATAATCAAATCTATCAACGGACATTAATTCAGGAAGAAAGAGTAAAATAGTAATTCTGACTCAGAACTGATGAATTCATCCGTCTTTATCTGCGTTTATCTGCGTTTATCTGCGTTTAATGATTCTTGAAGTCTCATTTTTTGCAGTTTCATCTTCATTTGGTATTACATTTAGTTATTCACTAACAAGGTAAAAACATGGCAAAAAGTGACAAAATTAACTTTTCTACCCCTAGCGGGTTTCCTGAATTTCTTCCTAGCGAAAAGCGTCTAGAAGTACATTTATTAGATATAATTCGGCGAGTATTTGAAAGCTATGGTTTTACACCCATTGAAACCCCAGCCGTAGAAAGGTTAGAAGTGCTGCAAGCCAAGGGAAATCAAGGTGATAATATAATATATGGTATTGACCCAATTTTACCACCAAATCGCCAAGCTGAAAAAGATAAATCTGGAGAAACTGGTTCAGAAGCCAGGGCTTTAAAATTTGATCAAACTGTTCCCTTTGCGGCTTATATTGCCCGTCATTTAAATGAATTAACCTTTCCCTTTGCTCGTTATCAAATGGATATGGTTTTTCGGGGAGAAAGGGCAAAAGATGGACGTTTTCGGCAATTTCGCCAATGTGATATTGATGTTGTCGCTCGTGGTAAACTCAGTTTATTATATGATGCCCAAATGCCGGCAATAATTACTGAAATTTTTGAAGCTATTAATATCGGTGATTTTGTAATTAGAATCAATAACCGTAAAATCCTCACAGGTTTTTTTGAGTCTGTGGGAGTTGCTGAAAACCAAATTAAAGCCTGTATTGGGATTATTGATAATCTCGAAAAAATTGGTGAATCTAAAGTTAAATTAGAGTTAGAAAAAGCAGGTATTTCTTCAGAACAAACAGAGAAGATAATTGAGTTTATTAAAATTGATGGTAGCATTGATGATATTTTAGATAAACTCAAACATCTAGCTTTTAATTTACCATCAGCAGAACAATTAAATCTAGGAGTGAATGAATTAGAAACCGTAATTAATGGCGTGAGAGATTTAGGAGTTACTGATAAACGTTTCTGTATTGATTTATCAATTGCTCGTGGTTTAAATTACTATACTGGCACAGTTTATGAAACTACTTTAATCGGACATGAAGCCTTGGGTAGTATCTGTTCTGGTGGCAGATATGAAGAATTAGTGGGGATGTTTTTAGGTGAAAAAATGCCGGGAGTGGGCATTTCTATCGGCTTAACTCGCTTAATTAGTCGGTTGTTAAAAGCGGGTATTCTGAATACCTTATCTGCCACACCAACCCAGGTAGTGGTAGTGAATATGCAGGAAGATTTAATGCCTGTTTATTTAAAGGTATCACAGCAATTAAGACAAGCGGGAATTAATGTTGTGACTAACTTTGAAAAACGTCCTTTAGGTAAACAATTCCAAGCCGCAGATAAGCAAGGAATTCAATTTTGTGTAATTATTGGTGCTGATGAAGCCGCAGCAGAAAAATCATCATTAAAGGATTTAAAATCAGGTGAACAAATAGAGGTAGCTTTGGCAGATTTAGCTGAAGAAATTAAACTGAGGTTAGTCTAATTAACCATTAGTTTTTGTGATCAATAGGCCAGGACTTACGCAACTGGCATATTGGTAGGGTGCGTCAGACTGCGTAAATCCTGGTTATATTTAAAATGTGGGGTGAGACACCTGATGGGTATAACACTACACCCGATATTAACAGAATCAGCAATATAATAGTAATGAATTGATTCCTATGGCTAGGTGTCAATTAATTAGGGCGATCGCATAACAATAGTACAACTATCACGGAACTGCGATCGCTTCTTTTCCATCTCCAATAATCGATCTATTACTATACAAACAAAGTCCGTCTGCGCGGACTAACAAAAAATCAAGGATTTGAAACCCACGCAGGTGGGTTTTCCCTGTATAGACGCGGTTTCTAACCGCCTGTACCACTGATTCCTGACTAATATATAATATTAATTTTTCTCAGCATCTAACCCATTAATTTCTCTACATTTAACCTCAGCCGCTTGATAAGCTGCTAAATATTCATGATCACCTAACATTAAATCTCCATAATATTCATAAGGTGCTTTACCATAAATTGGCAAAGGATCATCTTCTGGATAATCTTCTTTTGATTCGTCCAGTATGGCTTTTAGTTTTTTAACAGTCAGACTTTGTGCGGGAAAATACCAAATGTTCTTATGGTTTTTTTGTAAATAAGGAAAAGTGGGATCAATAATCACATCATCTAATTCAATCCAACCATGTTCAACAGGTTTGTATGGTTGTCCAGTAAACACTATAAAGCCTTGAACGTACTTTGCACCTTCAGTAACTAAAGCTGCTTTGTAAGCATTTTCAAAAGGCTTTTTAGCTTTACTTTTGATGCTTTCTGCAACTTGTTGAGATAAGGTTTCATCTAAGATTTTATTCATGGGTGAAATTATCATCCTCTAATGACTGTTAATTCTATTATCTCTTAATTTATGCACGTTTGCGGAACAGGAAGATGTGGAATTTAATCAAATCTTACATAAAAACTTTACACGATTTTTCTAACCTAAATTTTGGCAAATCTAGCAATTCTATTTGATTTGTGAATGCAAGAGTCAGATCCCCGACTTCTGAGATAAATTTATCATTTATGT
>NZ_JAYGHA010000019.1:22245-86713 GCF_034931405.1 Anabaena sp. UHCC 0451
TTGATATCACCCTCAGTAGTAGTGATTTCAGTTTGGTTGTTTAGATAAGTGGGTAAGGGTTTAGCAATGCTAAACCCCTACTTATAACAATTCTGTATAAAGATGCGCCAAATTTAGAAAGGAACTAACCACTCCAGACACAGAGAATACAATGGATATATTTACGATTTGGTGTATAATGGCGTAGCAACTGACTGGCAGAATTTCACATCAAGAAAATGAATCAGTCTCAATTAACCAGCAGTATGGTAAAAGAGAAGGCCAGGGAGTTGGGTTTTCACAAAGTTGGTATTGCTGCTGTAGAAGGAATAGAAGCCAAAGACACTCAACGGTTGCAAGCCTGGATGGCGATGGGTTATCACGCTGATATGGAGTGGATGGCTAATCCGAAACGCCAAGATGTGAGTTTATTGATGCCGGACGTGCGATCGCTTGTCTGTGTGGCGCTGAATTATTACACACCAGAACAACGCCCTGAAGGGGAAGAATACGCGAAAATTTCCCGTTATGGCTGGGGAAGAGACTATCATAAGCTACTGCACAAGAAGCTGAAGCAACTGGCTACCTGGTTAGAATCTGGGGGTGAAGGGATTCAAGCTCGATATTATGCAGATACAGGACCAGTGCAAGATAAAGTTTGGGCGCAAAAAGCTGGTATTGGTTGGATTGCTAAAAATGGGAATGTAATTACTAGGGAGTATGGTTCTTGGGTATTTTTGGGAGAAATATTAACTAATATAGAGTTAGAGAGCGATAGCGAAGCTACAGAACATTGTGGCACTTGTACAAGATGTATGCAAGCTTGTCCTACTGGGGCAATTACCCAGCCGTTTGTGGTAGATGCTAACAGGTGCATTGCTTATCATACCATTGAAAATCGGGCAGAAACATTACCAGAAACCATTAAAGCCAATTTACAAGGATGGGTGGCTGGTTGTGATATTTGTCAAGATGTATGTCCTTGGAATCAGCGTTTTGCTCAAATAACTGATGTGACAGATTTTCAACCTTATCCTGGGAATATAGCACCTAAGCTGGTAGAATTAGCGCAAATCACAGATGAGGAGTGGGATAGAAAATTTCCAGCATCAGCCTTGCGGCGCATTAAACCAAAAATGTTACGAAGAAACGCTCGAGCTAATCTTGACGCATCTAGGCGAAAGAATGACCCAGAAAGTAATAATATTTGATTTTGATGGGACAATTGCAGATACAGTAGATGCTCTTGTCAGTATTGCCAATCGTTTAGCTGTAGAGTTTGGTTATATACAAATATCTGCTAATGAATTGACTCTGTTACGCAATTTAACTGCTAGGGAAATTATTAAATATTCAGGTGTATCTTTATTGAGAATACCTTTTTTAGTCAAAAAAGTTAAAGGTGAATTAAAAACCAAAATCAAAGAATTAGAACCTATATCTGGTGTTCCAGAGGCATTAATAGCACTCCACAATCAAGGATATAGACTGGGAATTATTACTTCTAATTCTCAAGAAAATGTGAATGAATTTCTCAAGTGTCATGATTTAGATTATCTCTTTGAATTTATCCACTCAGGAGTAACAATTTTTGGCAAAACAACGATAATTAATAATGTATTAAGACAGAGGCAAATCAAACCGCAAACAGTCATTTATGTAGGGGATGAAACCAGAGATGTAGAAGCTGCCAAAAAAGCTAATATTAAAGTGATTGCGGTAACTTGGGGGTTTAATTCCCCGGAAGCACTAGCTAAACAAAATCCTGACTTTTTAATTCATCATCCCAGTGAATTATTTGATGTGGCTAACAGTTGTTAGTAAGAATTCAGGTAAGGCGATAAGATCCCCGACTTCTTTTATTTATTATTTATTGTGTCCATAAATGATAAATTGATCTGGTGAAGTCGGGGATGTGGATATGAAGGATTTCTATAGCTGAATACTTGCAGTTGTTAAAAGCCCAACCTGATGAAAATTGAGCATTTTTGCACTCAATCATTCTGTAATTTTGCCTCGTAGAGCTTTAATTTCGCCGCGTTTGGTTTTGCTGTCAATGCGTTTATTTTTAGCGCCGCGCGTGGGTTTTGTGGGCTTGCGTTTTGGGGAGATGACGGTGACGCTTTTGATTAAGGTTTGCAGACGTTCGAGCGCGTCTTCTTTATTCTGTTCTTGAGTACGATGTTGCTGGGCTTTAATGATAATTATCCCATCTTTAGTGATGCGCTGATCTCCCAAATTGAGCAAGCGTTCTTTGTAAAGTGGTGATAGGGATGAAGCGTTGATGTCAAAGCGCAGATGAATTGCTGTAGCAACTTTATTGACGTTTTGTCCACCTGCACCTTGAGAACGAATTGCAGTAATACTGATTTCGCTAATAGGGATGGTGGTTTTATTGGTAATTTGTAGCATGATGGTTTTTTACAGCAGTTTGAGATCAAACCCGCCACAAAATAAATCGCATAACGCAGTCTATCACTGGTTTTTATGATTTCCATCTGTGGCAAGGTTGATTGCAATTTGCTGTAAGTTTATGATTGTTTGTTTTTTAACTTTTGCTTTTTGCGTCGTTTTTCTGTGGTAGCTACAGCATGGTCTACTGGATAACCCACGACAGGAATTACCTGATATCTGCGGTCTTCTTCTAGATTTTTCAGTTCGGTGTAATCAACCCAGTGAATACAATCGACAGGACAGGTATCTATAGCTTCTTGAATTAACTCTTCAGCGTCTCCATCTTGACGAATTACACGCGATCGCCCATAATCTGCTTCAATATAAAAAGTATTACGGGCAACATGGGCGCAATGTTTACAGCCTATACAGGTAATTTCATCCACATAAACGCCTTTCTGGCGCAGCAGTCCGCCCAGTTCCGGTTCTAAACCAGAACGCTCTGGTTCATCACGCAAAAAACCGCCTAATTCTGGTTCTAAACCGGAAGGATGATTTTCTAGATTATGATCTAAATCTTCTGGTAACGGCTGCAATTGGGACATTACGCACTCCAGCGTTGTAATACTAAGCGAATAGAACCATCTTCATTTTTTTGTTGTTCAGCTACTTGGAAACCAACTTTAGTGGTTTCTTTCATCACTGTTTGATAAGCATATCGCTGGGTGACTTGGCGTAAAAATCCATCTACAGACAAATTTTGTTGCCAATATTGTAGATCAGTCACTAATTCGTATTCCTGACCATTCCATCTAAAACCGATGTCGTACCCATTTTCTTGCTCAATACTAACTTCAGCAGCATGGGTTTGACCACGATAACCACGTACTTCACGAGGTCCTGGTTTCCAATCTATCCCTAAGTCAGAAAGCGCATCCTGTAAGGATTCTAGGTTACGGATTTGAGTTTTGATTTGGCTAAAGTGTGACATGGCGGTTTGTAATCAATGAGAATAAACGAGTTGGAAAACTTACCATTCGCTAAAAGCGGTTTGGGTATTCACTACACCAGATTCCTGGATATTGTTGGTGGCGAAAAATTCTGAGGTTGATTCTTGACTCAACACTTGTCCCAGTTGAGCTTCTATCGCTGCTGTCACTTCCGCACAAGAAGCCCCGACAATACCAGTGACTTTCTCTTGTACTCGACCGTCTGGATAAATTATGAATTCTAATGTTTCCATATTTATGAACGCCAACCTCGATAGTACCCTTGAACTAACTGCTTGAGCGGAGTTAATCTTTATAATTGCCGAAGGAACTCACAGACAAAGTTGTTATTTGTTCAATAATGTTCCAGTTTCAAAATATATATCTCAAAAACTTTACAAAAATTATTATTTCTCTTAGCAGTTACATCTACTATCATTTAGTTTCTCTTAACCTGATCAATTAGTCAAGCTGAAGTTTTTTAGGTACATTTACAGTTCAAAAGCCTTAAAAATCAAGCTTTTAGACTAAGGACAGGAACGAGGTAAATATGAAAAAATACTAAAGCTTATTGGAAATTCTTATTATTATCATTGATTTTAGCCTCTTCGCAGCGATTGTCGGTTAATGTAAGGCGATATTGCTTACTTGTTTTCTAGCTATCTCTAAAATAGTATGTATTTTACAATACATTCAATGCTAAATCAGTATCACAGAATTTTATTGGAATACCACTGCTGTTAACTATCACACCATCTAATTTCAGCACATCCTCATCTACAGAAATGACAACTTCTGCATCAAATTGAATTGCACTAGCAACATGAAGTGCATCAGCTGCACGTATTCCCCTAATATAAAGTTCCATATTGTTTAACTGTGCTTCCACAATTCCAGCCGTTAAATCCAGTACACTAATTCCAAAAAACCTAACCGCAGTTACTGTTTGGGGTACAATAGAACGGGCTGCAAGAACTCTCAATGTACTAGCATTAGTCATGCCCTTAGCAACAGATGTCAGTTGCTTAAATAAAGCTTCTTCCACCTCATAATAGGTAAGACTTGATGTAGCACTTATGTGTTTTGCAGCAACTAATTTCAAAACCTCTTCTGCATCTTCAAATAATTTTTTTGGATCACGGCCACGACGTTCTGTAGTTCTGAGAGTTTATCCAGCTATAGCTTGCGGACTGAGATAGTCAATAAAAACACCCGTATCAATATAAACCTTCACACCTTAGTTCCCAATTCAGATAATAATTGTTCAGGTGTAACTACTTGAGGCTTACTCGTTGATAAAGAACCTAATGCTTTACTTAATGCTTTATCATAAGTAACTAAATAGTCACATTCAGCAGCACTGCTAAGAATTAAAACATCATTAGAATGGGCTATACGGTTACGAAGGTTTGCCGCATACTTGAGATATTCTTCAGCTTTCTGTAAATTTACAGGTATAACATTAACTTCTTCTTGAATTTCATCCAGAATTTCTGGGTTTTTACTAGACTCTGCTAAGAAAAAAAGCTCCTGTAATACTACTGGATTAATTGCTAACCGCACTTGTTTCATCACTGCTGGAGAGAAGAGTTCAGAACTAGGTGACTCTCCACGCAAGTAAGCAGCGATAACATTTGTATCTAAAAAAACAAGAGGCAGATGATGTTTAGACGTTTCCACTGGAAAATCTCTTGTTAGAATTGTGTTTACTTAATTTTACTTCAAAAATAATAGATATATAGATATGTCGATTAGTTTAAAAAATTGCAGTAATTCCCACCTACAAATATTCTTAACCTATGATTGCATTTTGCCAATGAGACAAGGTAAGTTTTGTAATTTCACCTTTTTCTAAATGATATATTTCTTCTAAACACTGAAAAAAAGCCTGAGCATATATTTCCAAACCTAATAAACACAAACATTTCAAAATCCTAGTAATTCTTAAATGATTATGATTTCCCCAATGTACCCAAAATTTTTTCCTGTCTGCAAATGATTGATCAATTTTAATTCTTATTTTCCCATCTTGGCTTTCTTGACATGATAAACCATAAAAAACCAACATCAATTTTAAAGATGTCAGTAAATTATTTCTCAAATCTTCTCTATTTTGAAAATTTTGAATATCGTCATCTGTTAAAATTGGTGCATGAGGATTAAACCGACTTCTTTCTGTGAGGGGAAATAACCATTGAATATAATCATGGGTTTTTTCTAACCATTCATGATTTTGATTCCATATATCTTGTAGCATTCTACCGCGAACATCAGCAGCTTTGCCAGAATAAAATTGAACAATTACAGAATCTTGAATCATAAAATATTAACCTCATTCTCCTAAAAATCAATGATTTTAATACAAGCTTTAAAACTATGATAATCAATATTAAGACAGGAAGTTTTAATATATTAAATTATGTTGCCAAATCAGAAATTACGTTTACCAAACCATTAACAACTCTGGTAAATTTATCAAAGTCAATTTTATTTATTGTATCATCTATAGTGTGATAATATTGATAACGATAAGGTGCTGTATCTGTCACCATAATTCCTGGATAACCTTGCTGCCAAAAAGACCATTGATCTGACCAACCAACACCGGGAATAAAACTGGGTAGTGCTGTACCTTGAGATGGAAATTTTACATGATTACGAAAAGAACCTATTGATTTTTTAACTAATTGGCTAGATTTCATATTACCAATAAAGCTGATAAAGTTACCCTTGTTAGGATAGATTAAATTTATGGGATAGGGATATTCTTGACTCCCTGGTTGATCAGAAAAATATCCCATTGTTTCTAAACTCAACATGGCGACTATTTTTTGATTTTGCTGCTTTAAGTTTTTGGCATATACTAAACTGCCCATGTTTTCTGTCCAGAAAAAAGGCGGTTCTTCGTTGGTAAATTCTACAAATTTGATGGTACGGTTTGTGTTTTTGTTGGCGAAGATTTTAGCTAGTTCTAGGGTTGCTGCTGCTCCTGTACCGTTATCGTTTGCTCCTGGACTGGTAAAGGCTGAATCGTAATGTCCGCCAATAATAATTATTTCTTCTGGTTTGGTAGTTCCTTTTTTTTCTGCTTCTATGTTGTAGTATGATTTGTTGTCTATTTTATATTCTTGTTGGTTGATTTTGTAACCTGCTTGACTTAAAGAGTTGATGAAAAAGTCTTTTGCTTGATTGAGTTTTGAATATTGATTATTGTTACGACTACCAATTTCAACTGCTAGTTTTTGTAAGTCTTCCTGTAGTGATTTATGAAGTATGATTTCTTCTGGTTTTAGGGGTGGAAGTTGTCCTTGATAGCTTTGTTTGGGCATCCAAAACATTGTCCAGTAGCCCCAAATACTTATAATTAGGAAAGCAGTGATAATTACACCCAGGCGAATTAGGGCGGATTTATTAATGATTTTGAGCTTAAATCTGTTGTTGCGGGAAGATTTACACATGATCTTCTTTGTTTCTTCTCTGCTTAAATTTGATATATCCACACAAATATTTATCTGTCACCTGTCACCTACTACACTATCCATTCTGATGTGCGATCGCCCAAATCTAGAGGGATACTAACAGCTTTACCCAAGCGGGGGCGCTCTTTGGTTTGTAAAATAAAAGTTTGTACTTGACTCGTTCCTTCTAAGGCGTTTAGATAATTAGCGATACTATCCAGATGCGCTTGGTATTCTGGTTCGCTTAAAGGGAATGAAGCTTGTTCAACATATTTCCACATGACTTGCAGAAATACTTTTCCTTGCGTCCTGCGGAACTGGACATCGTAAGAGTATCCCCATTTATCAATCAATAGTTGACGTAATTCCTTTCCTGTCATAATTAATTCAAAATTTTGGATTTTTAATCTGGTTTCAGCCATTATTCGCAAAGATAATACTTTCTCAACCTTGGCAAAAAAAATGAGAGCCTAAGCTTCATGGGATCATGGCTTTTCTCAATTAGATTTTACATTTAGTTATGATATTAAGTTCCGTAACTCCAGTATGATAAGGATATAAAGAAATGTAATGCTAACAGACAATGATGCTAGATAAGTCTTGCAACAAAGAAGTATGGCATCACTGGGGGCGTTAGCATTTCGACTCAGACAAAGTGTGAGGCTAGTTGCTACCACTCTTGTCAAAATGCTTAACAAATTACACAAAGAGCGCGTAGACTATGGCTCAATTTTCTGAATCAATGGACGTACCCGATATGGGTCGTCGTCAGTTCATGAACCTGCTGACTTTTGGGACTGTTACTGGAGTGGCTCTAGGTGCATTGTACCCTGTTGTCAACTACTTTATCCCTCCTGCTGCCGGTGGTGCTGGTGGTGGTGTAACTGCAAAAGACGAACTGGGTAACGATGTTAGCCTTGGTAAGTTTCTAGAAAGCCATAATGTAGGCGATCGCACCCTAGTACAAGGACTCAAGGGAGATCCTACCTATATTGTGGTGGAAAGCAAAGAAGCGATCGCGGATTATGGCATTAACGCTATTTGCACCCACTTAGGTTGTGTTGTTCCCTGGAACGTAGCAGAGAACAAGTTTAAATGCCCTTGTCACGGTTCCCAGTACGATGCTACTGGTAAAGTTGTCCGCGGACCTGCACCCAAGTCCTTAGCTTTAGCTCACGCCAAAACAGATAACGACAAAATCGTTTTGACCCCTTGGACAGAAACAGACTTCCGCACCGATGAAGCACCCTGGTGGTCTTAAAAAGTGCTGAGTAATGAGTTATTAGTCTCAAGTCAACTCTGGACTCTGGACTCTTGACCACTGACAAATGACAACTGACCACTGACAAATGACTTTATAGAGATGAGAAACGCCCGTACACCTGCGAGGTTAACTCGCGCTGCTAAAGTAATGTTAAATACATTGCTTGTAGCGATCGCCACTGTGACATTTTTCTTCACCAGCGATTTTGCTCGACCCCAAACTGCTGCTGCTTACCCTTTCTGGGCGCAAGCTGCCTATCCTGAAACCCCCCGCGAACCGACAGGACGGATCGTTTGCGCTAACTGCCACCTAGCGGCAAAAAATACAGAAGTAGAAGTACCTCAATCAGTATTACCTGACACCGTATTTAAAGCGATCGTCAAAATACCCTACGATACCAGCGTACAACAAGTAGGTGCTGATGGTTCTAAAGTCGGTTTAAATGTCGGTGCTGTATTGATGTTACCCGAAGGCTTCAAGATTGCGCCAGAAGACCGCATTCCTGAAGAAATGAAGGAAGAAATCGGCGATATTCCCTTCCAAAGCTACAGCGAAGACAAAGAAAATATCGTCATCGTTGGACCCTTACCAGGCGAAGAATATCAGGAAATCATCTTCCCTGTGCTTTCACCTAACCCCGCTACCGACAAAAATATCAACTTTGGCAAATATTCCGTTCATGTTGGCGGTAACAGAGGACGTGGACAACTTTACCCCACAGGTGAAAAGAGCAATAACAACCTTTACACTGCTTCTGCTGCTGGTACAATCAGCAAGATTGCCAAAACAGAAGATGAAGACGGTAATGTTAAGTATGTAGTTAGCATCACAACCGCATCTGGCGAAGTTGTTAACGATACCGTTCCCGCAGGTCCAGAATTCATTGTCTCTGAAGGACAAACAGTTGCATCTGGTGATGCTCTTACCGTGAACCCTAACGTTGGTGGTTTCGGTCAAAAAGATGTAGAAATCGTCTTACAAGATAGTTCTAGAGTCGCATGGATGGTTGCTTTCATCTGTTTAGTAATGTTGGCACAAATTATGTTGGTTCTGAAGAAGAAGCAGGTGGAAAAAGTCCAAGCTGCTGAGATGAATTTCTAAATTCTCTGCTAAATCATTATTTCTGGGACAGGTATTTTACCTGTCTTTTTTTTATTCTGCTCTGTCTGATTTTGAACGCAGATAATATGATTTGTCATTATCTATCGGCTTCTGTAATTTTTACATATTCCTGGAAAATAGTAGATATGTTAAATAGGGTTTTTTCTGTTTCTATAGTTGTCACTAAATAACGTCTATTTAAGGATTGTAAACCGTTAATTAATTCGGTAGATGATAAAGTCAAGTTTTCTCTTAATTGTTCTCTAGTCACAGGTTGAGAAAATTTACTCATGGCAGAAATAATTTGTTGTTCTATTGGTGATAGTCTGTTCAATAATTCATCAAGTTGAGATTTCATGTCTTCTGTTAACAGGAAACCTTCATTTATAAAATCAGCTACACTACCTTGAAAGATATTTTTGATGACATTGCTAATATCTTTTAAATAAACGGGATTTCCTCCATACAAATCTATCAACTTTGACCAGCTTTGCTCATCTTTTAGTTTTAGTTTTTGGAAAATATCAATATTACTTAAACCGGATAATTCTAAACATTTAACAGGATATAATTCGTCATCTAAGCAGACCATTTCTTGGCATTGTTCCTGACTGATTAAGATTAAACTACTTTGATGTTCGATTTCTGCAATTTTGGTGAAAAAGGTTTTGTAGTCTTTATATTCAGGTTTATATTGTCCTGCAAATTGTCCTGGAATAAATATTTCTTGGATATCATCAAGAATGATTAAACATCTTTTTTGATTGAGGAGATTTAAAAGTTGAGTTAATTTATTGTTATTTTCAGTATGATTAGATTTGGTAAATGTTAATATTTCTGTGAGGATGTTATCTAAGGAATGAGAGAGTTTAATACTTTTCCAGATGACTAAATCGAATTTTTGTAAATTTAGATCAATGAAATGTTTAACGAGAGTTGTTTTACCAATTCCAGGTAATCCTAGAATTGAGATGAGGCGGTTATTTTGATTGATTAACCAATCGGATAATGTTTGCAGTTCGGTTTCTCTTCCGTAAAAGTGGGTGATTTTTGGGGATAGGGTTAAATCATGATAAGGTATTTTGTTGTTTAATTTTTCTTCATGAGATTGATTTATATTAGGATTAGGATGACTATCACACCAGTTAATTTCAGTATTTACTAAACCAACAAATTGAGAATTTATAACTCTTTCTATAGTCCAACAAAAATTAGATTTATTAATATCTTCACCTAACTGTTCTGATAAAATTTTAAATAATTTACGACTAACATCTCCAATATAGTTTTGACTATTATATCCCGATTTGTCTGCTATTTGATTGTAAGTTTGACCTTGCCAAAGTCCTTTCAAAACAGATTTTTCTAAATCGTCTAGATGTTCTCCTGTATGTTTCTGCACTACTTGATCCACAAATTGTAACAACTCTGTAATATTCATATATTGTAGACTGTATAAGTATTACAGCAACAATTATAACTTAGTTTCAGCCCTAACAATCATATTTTTTCAGTGTTTTTTGGGTTACTGAGTTTATATTTTGTTATATAAATGCGATAAAAACAGGTTTTTTTGGGTAGAAGTCTTGAATTTTGGTGATTTATTATCAATTTGTAAGTTTGACTAATGACATTGGTCAACCTTGCCAAAAGCATTACACATTTTATAAAACTTAGGAGATTAACTATGAGTGAAGTATATTTTTGCGGACATTGCCCAAGAGAGCAAGAAACAACCAAAGGTGAAAAATGTATATCTTGTGGAAAGCAGACAATCACTTGGGACAAATCTCGTTTTTCTCGTGATTGGGCTATACAACAGTGGAAAGATATGAGGGGATATTATGGCAATTCTTGATCGTGATAGTAGTTTCAGTTAAGGTTTAAAAACGATAATTGCAATTTTTGGTAACTCAGGTGTAATCTACATGGTAACAATTCGCCTAGTACGTCGTTCTGATGGTCAACCTATGTGGGGAGCAAGTGTTTACATCAGCCGACAAGGTTCTGGACTACTTGATTTTGGTGGTGTTTTTGGTTCAGAAAAAACAGATCAAAATGGTCAAGTTTCGTTTTGGAAATTAGATTTACCAGCCTGGGGTAAGGTGGTAGTTGATAGTCATGAAGTTTATGATGGTGAACTTCAGAAAAATATGAGTTTCAGACTGTAGAAGATTTAATGAAGACACGGCAAGTCTAACCACTAAGCATTTCAAAATAAACAAAACAGGCTTATCTCTAATAATAATTGAGTAAGCCTGAAAATTTTCAGGGGGAAATTATGAATATTGAAAATTTACTAGATCAAGCCCTTAAATACCTTAATAGAGATGATGATGAAAATGCTTTGCGTCTCTACCAGCAAATTTTAGATATTGATCCACGATGTATACCGGCTTTAAATGGCTGTGGAATCGTCTTTGCTAATATGGGAAACTATCAAGCAGCAATTAGTAGTTTTACAAAGGTTATTGAAATTGATCCTCAAGATGATGGCGCATTTTCGCTGCGAGCATTAGCTCATTTTCGGGCAAAGAATTTTGAAAATGCTCTTGCAGATTCTAATCGTGCGATCCAAATTAACCCCAATCTTGCAGGACATTATCGAACAAAAGCAACTATTTTACTAGCCTTAGACGAGTATAGCCTCTTACCAGAAGCCTTAGCTTGTTTTGAGCAAGTTCTTAAACTTGATCCCAATGATGCTGAAGCACGAAAAAAGAGAGATATTTTAGTGAATGGACTTAACAGAGATCGCCTTCGAGATCGCCTTTCATCCGACCTATATGAATTAAAAAAACAAATTGATGAAGCTTTTTCACCCTTTGATCAAAACCAAATAACTTTGGATGAAGATAGTGCTAATACAGTTAAAGTGATGAACGCGATTTCTAGAGAAAGTACATCATTAGTAGAAGATTTTTCTAGAGAAAATTTGCCACTTGAATTGATGCTTTATTATTATATTCAGGGAGTAGTGCGTGCTTGTAATGCAGTTCGCTTTTACAAAGCAGATGACTCTCAAGAAATGTTAAGTCAGTCAATAGAAAGTTTTGATAATGCGGAAAAAATAGCTGAAAAGCTAAACAACTTCAGTATGTTGACAGACATTAATTGGAAACGTGGAGCATTGATGTTTGGTCTCTACAAAACATGGGATGCAAAAAAAGTTCTTAATATTGCTCTACAGTCCTATCAATGGCTGGATACAAATTTAGAGACAATAAATTCTGAGCAAAAGAAACTGATACAGGAAAGGTTAACTCAAATTCAACCGGTGAAATCTAATAATAAAAATACCGAGGTTATACAGCAGAAGATTCTGGAAGATATGGCAATCTATGAGGAGGGATTTTTTACTGCTTTTAATGGTATTGTAGATGAATTAAAAGATAGATGGCAATATTCTGATCTACCTTCTGAAATGAGAAAAAGTGATGAATTTCTCACAGATACCTTGAATAAGATGGACATCTTGATTAAACAGGCTGACAGTGAATTTGAAGCACTTTCTATAATTCATCAAATGACAGATAGCTATTCTGCTTCATATTATCACATAAAAGCCATTAAATCAGGACTAGATGCTGTTTACCCAGTGTCTAATCAGGAAAAAATGGAGGAATCGCGTAATTTTTTTACAGAAGCTAATAAATTTGCAGAAAAAAGTCAAGATCAACCAAAATTAGTTAATATTGCGTATCATCAAAAGAAGTTAGAAGAGAGAAATAATTATGAACTAAACAAGATTAAGCGAAAAAAACAGGAGGAGCAAAAATCAAAACGTAACCTAGTTTTAGGAATTGCTGCTTTTGGTGCTGTTCTCGTACTAGGTGGGCAATATTTGATAGCATTAATTTGTTTTGGGGCAGCATGGTGGGTTTGGCAATTATAATAATTGGTAGGTTGGGTTGAGGGACGAAACCCAACATTAACTTATCTATTCCCAATCTTCATATCTCAAACCATTAATACGGCTAAATTCGCGGATATTGTGAGTAACTACAAATATAAATTTATTTAACAGGAATTGATAAAAGCCTTTGGGTAACAGGTGATTTTTTTGAATTGAGAATTTGAATACAGGCATTTGTATCTAAGAGATAAGCTATTGAATTTCCTCCCTTTCTTCAAAGGGAATCTGTTTTTGATGTTCAAGAGGTTCTCCTTCCCAACTACCTATCACTTCATCTAAAAACCTACGAGAATATCCTAATTCTTCCGGTGTTTTGGTTGCAGATGGTAATGATTTTTCTGCAATACGTTGAAATACAATTACTATTTCTAATTCTTCATTGGCAAATTCAGCCGGAAGTTCAATTTTTACTATTCTATCATTACCAATGTGTGTTTTAATCTTCATACTTTCCATAGCCTTACCTCCTTGTTCATGATTTTATCAGTGGTTTGATAATTGTTGACTCATCAATTATACAGTATATCCAGAATTTCATAATCATAATTTATAAGACTCAAAGATGAACAGGATTGTTTTTAATAACAAATCCAAAATCATCCAAAATCGGAAATTTTGCCATTTTCATTATCTATCATCAAACATCCTATAAATCCTGTTTCAGACAAAAATCAACAGAATTTTTGTAACCCATAAAATTTGCTATTTCCATCATCTATCACCAACCATCCTGTAAATTCTGATATGGCTACGCTACACTAGCAGACAATTTTTATGTCAACTGGGGAAATTCTGGTTACACTGGTAAATCTTATTACTTATTTTTCAAATAATTTACTTATAGCGGCAGTCAACAGTTAGTAGAGACGTTACACCCAACCTGACAGTGTGGAGGTTCAGGGATGTAGAGACATTCCATGTAACGTCTCTACAAGGGTTTTCGGCTTACGAATTTGCTTAACCGAACAGTATTGAGTGTGGAAGACCCTACTCAAACTATCGGTTAGCACACCTTGGAGACTGTTTGCAAATTTATTAAGAATCTGTTACATTTATTTACATAAGGAAACAAAAGTAAAAACAAAAAACGAGGGTTTAAAGATGACTATCTTAATTGCATTATTGGTTGTAGGTTGGGTAGCTGGTTCTGTTGTCGGTTCTTTGGCTTACTTCATGGGTGAACAAACCAAGCCTATCCACGAACGTAACTGGCGTTCTGAGTCTTTTGAAAAGTTAGCTAAGTCTATTACTGGCATGGAAATAGATTACAGCGATCGCACTCCAGCTTATGCGATGGATGCTTACACCAGCCGCACTTTACCTCAATAGTAGTCAAGGCCGCTTAATTAAATGTCTATAAAAATAACCCTCAGTACCGTAACTGGGGGTTTTGCTTTCATTAGTTTTTTAAATCTGATTTTTCCGAAAAAAGAATTTTGTCAATTTTTTTCGCAATAAGTAATTTTATTCTCAAGATTATTGATAATGATGTCAATAATTTGACGAGGTTTGGTTTTTTCAGCCATTGATATTGACATCTGATTTTTTTCTGCTATATTACATATATAATTGGTTATTGCTATATTTAGTTGTAGTTTAACTTTTTCAAGTTTACATATTTCGACACTAGAGAAAAAACACCCTAGTTAGCATCTTGATAAACCGCAGGTAAGGTGTGATGCTGGTGCGTCTAAATGAAAAATCAAATATTTGTCATTGCTAATTTTAACTATCAACCCAACCCGATATTATCAGATGAGCAGGATTCACAAGAGTGAAGATGTTTGTATAATCCTGTTCATCCTCCAATCCTGTAAATCCTGATTTTGACTACACAGGACGGTAAACGCGATAGTTGATTTCAGGGAAAATATTATCCATCAACTCGACTTTTTCCAACCAACCGCTATCAACCTTACCCACCTTCACATCTTCATACAGTTTATTAAACCGCATTAAGTGCGATCGCGTTCTTCTCACCGCATAAGGAACCATTGTTCCCGTCCGCATGATAAACGCCCAGTCAGAAGATTGTGCTAATAATAATTCTCTAGCTGCTTGGTTTAAAGCCTTTAATTGCAAATCATCCTCTGGTTCGAGGGTTGATATTTCAATCATCCGTTCCGCAGCTTTGTGCAAATGCGGGTAAATCCACACATTAGTATTATTCAACCAATATTCGTGGAAACCCTTGTAACCCCAACTCGACTGAGCCGGACGACAAACTTGTTGTGTGGGATTTGCACGTAAATAATCTGCTAAATGAGTCATTTCATAAGTTCCTTGGTCATACCATGATTTGCGGAACAGGTAATCAATAAACCAAGGACCCTCATACCACCAGTGACCAAATAATTCCGCATCATAGGGAGAAACAATAATTGGTGGCCGACCCATGATACCGTGTAAATGCTCAGATTGTCTTTCACGATTATACATGAAGTTAGCAGCATGATCTGCTGCTTTTTCTCTTGCCCAATAAGGATCATAGAGTGCCTTATCAGAAAGACCTAAGCCACGTCCTGTAATTTTATGATACTTAATGCCAGTGTTTTTCCGCTGACCATTGGGCATGATGTAAGGCTTAATATACTCATATTCAGCTTCCCAACCCAAATCTTTATAAAATTCCCGATATTCAGCCGCACCAGGATAACCAACTTCCGAAGACCATACTTGTTGAGAAGATTCATGATCTCGACCGAAAGCAGCTACACCAGGTTCTGTAAAAATTGGGGCATAAGTACCGAAGCGGGGACGAGGACGGGCGTATAATATACCATGTCCATCTGTGAGGAAATAGCGCAAACCAGCATCCGCCAGCATTCGCTCTAAACCTTCATAGTAAGCGCATTCTGGCAACCAAATACCTCTAGGTGCTTGGCCAAAAGTTTCCTCATAATGTTCACAAGCTACTTTAATTTGCGACCATACAGCTTGGGGATACATTTTCATCAACGGTAAATACCCGTGGGTAGCACCGCAAGTGATAATTTCTAGGTTATTAGTATCTTGGAACCCTTTAAAGGCTGTTACTAAATCACCATTGTATTTTTCCCAAACTTCACGGGCTTCGTTGAACTCCGTGGCGTAATGTTCAGCCAAATAGCGCATATGTCCATTATGGATATTGCGTTCAGCTTCTAACTCTATCAGTTCTTCCAGTTGGGATAGGTGTGCATCATAGCGTTCTTGCAAAAGAGGATCACGGAGCATTGACACGAGAGGCGGTGTCATACTCATCGTAATTTTAAAGTCGATGCCGTCTCGCTTTAAGCCTTCAAATACTTTCAATAAGGGAATGTAAGTTTCGGTGATGGCTTCATATAGCCATTCTTCCTCCAGCACGTAGTCACTTTCTGGGTGACGAACGAAGGGTAAATGTGCGTGAAGTACAAGTGCAACGTAGCCTATAGCCATAATGGTCCTGGGGTGGTTTGTAAATTGAAGGTCGAGAGTTTGGCGGAAATTAACCAGTAGAAATTAACAATATTTTAAGATGATATCGGGATCGTGAAGGAAGTTTTATTGTAATTTATCACGTCTTTATGCCCAAGATTCTTTGACAGCGATCGCCAACCAATCATGCTATGGTTTTCACATTGCATACATCACACCTGATCGTCAGTGGAAATATCCACCCTCCCTTAGTTCAGAGGGTAAAAGTTCCTTGTAGTCAAGTTTTATGTCTTCGAGACATTCCCGCTATTAAAACTCCCGTAGTTGTTAAACCTGTACAATTGAATTTGTCAATCCTCACTTTCTCGATATAACTCCTGTAAGTCTTGTAATTGAGTTTTTCGAGCAATCCGCCGATATTTTTTACTTTCTAGTTTTGGTTCGTATTGATTTTGACCTTTACCTTTACTCATTAACTTTAATGTAGATTCAGGATCGGTTTGTTGTTTTAAAAAAGTTTGATAGGCGATCGCATCATGCAAAAATTCTAAATAATGCTCATATCTTTCCCAGTCATCACCCACCACACAATCTGGTTCATCTCGATGTAAACAATCACTAAACCGACAACTACCAACTTCTAATCGTTTTCTGGCTTCTGGGAAATAATAGATTAATTCTTCTGGACTACAATTTAAATCAGGTTGATTAAAACCAGGAGTATCAGCTAATAAACCACCATGAGGCATTTCAAATAATTCTACATGACGAGTGGTATGACGACCACGGGCTAATTTACCGGAAACCTTGGCGACACGCAGATTAATATCAGGAATCATGAGATTAATTAAGCTGGATTTTCCTACACCAGAAGGACCAGCAATCACGGTAATTTTATGATTTAAATATTCAGAAATATGCTCAATATTGATCTGATTTTGGACACTAATAAAAATTGGATTATAACCCCAAGCAAGTAGGCGATCGCTAATTTCTTGTTTTTCCGTTGGAGAAACTAAATCACATTTATTCAAACACAATAATACATCCACACCTGTAGACTCAGCCTTAATTAAAAATCGGCTCAATTGAATAGGTTCTAAAGGTGGATCAGCAACAGCAAATACCAACAAAATTTGGTTAACATTAGAGATCGCAGGTCTATCTAACTCACTATTGCGGGGTAAAACATCAGCGATCGCACCTCTTCCTCCACTCCAATCAGGTTCTTCCACAATTACGCGATCGCCCACCATCACCTGTTGGCCAATTTTTTTTAACCGAGTTCTGCGGGTACAGAGGAGGATCGGGAGGTGGGGAGATGGGGAGGTGGGGAGATGGGGAGAATAAGATATTACTTCTTGACTTCTGCCTTCTGCCTCCTGACTCCTGACTCCTGACTCCTGACTTCTGACTCCTGGATCTAACTGCACCCGATAAAAATTAGCCTGTACAGCTAAAACTGTACCCAGTAACTGTCCAGTAGTAGCAACAGTATCACCTTTCATGCGGTAGTTGCCGGACGGCGTACCAACAAGGAAAAATAACCAGAGCAGTCCGTAATTTTTTCCACTTGATAACCTGCCATAGTCAAGCTATCAGGAACCTGCTCAATTGGTTCTCCAGCATCTAACCAGACTTCCAATAAATCTCCATCTGTCATTTGTTCCAAACGGAGTTTTGTCCGCACAAAATTGATTGGACAAGGAGTACCACGCAAATCCAGTTGAACATCAGGAGTTAACAAAGAAAATACACTCATGACTTAAACAGATTTTCAAAAAATCCCCCACCTTTACCAGTTCTGTCTCCCTTAATTTTAGCCAGTTTCTCCAGCAGTTCTCTTTCCTCTGGGGTAACTTTAGTGGGAATATCAATCAAAACTGTCAGTAAATGGTCGCCACGACTCACAGGATTTCCCAACCGAGGGACACCACGATTTTCCAAATTCATCACCGTATTTGGCTGAGTTCCAGCGGGAATAATTAACTCCACAGGACCATCTACAGTATCTACCTCCAAACGGCAACCTAAAATTGCTTGTAGGTAGCTGAGTTTAATTTCGGAAAGAACGTTAATGCCATCGCGCTGGAATTCTTCATCCTCATTCACAAACAGGTAAACATACAAATCACCAGGCGGACCACCCCGTTGACCCGCATCACCTTCTTGGGAGATCCGCAAGCGTGTACCATTGTCAACCCCAGCCGGAATAGTGATTTTCAGCTTTTTCGTGACCTGATTTGCGCCTTTACCGTCACAAGCATCACATTTATCCTCAACTACTGTCCCTGTACCATTACAAGTTGGACAAGTAGAAACTTGGGTAAAACTACCAAAAGGCGTTCTAGTTACCCGTCTCACCTGACCAGAGCCGCTACAAGTTGCACAAGTGCGGGGACGAGTTCCTGGTTTAGCACCAGAACCGCTACAGACTTCACAAGTTTCTAGATGAGAAATCCGAATTTCTTTTTCGCCACCAAATACCGCTTCCCGAAAATCTAACTTCAGGTCTAGCCGTAAATCATCACCCCGCACAGGTCCACTACGTCGTCTTTGCTGCTGAGTTGGTCCACCCATTCCTCCAGCAAAGCCACTGAAAATGCTTTCAAAGATATCGGCAAAACCGCCCATATCTCCCATATCTTGGAAGCCAGCACCAGCAGCAGCAGCACCAGACACCCCAGCTTCACCAAAACGGTTATAGCGCTCACGGGTTTCTGGCTCAGACAGCACTTCATAAGCGCGGTTGATTTCCTTAAACCTTTCTTCAGCACCCGGTTCTTTGTTCACATCTGGGTGATATTTCCGGGCTTGGCGGCGATAAGCCTGTTTAACTTCTTCTTTGTCGGCGTCACGAGAGACACCCAAAATTTCATAATAGTCGCGGGCCATAGAGCAAGGGTAAAAGTTAGAACTAAGAAAGCAAAAGTACCTAAAAGACTAAGGTAAAGGATATAGAGACAACTCTTAATTTTTGTTAATAAATTTATTTTACCTTTTACCTTTGGCAAAAATCACCAGCAAATCTGGATCAACAGATACTTTTTGCGTGGTAAACGACAACAGCAACGAAATTGTCAGTGAATTTAGTTGCATCATTATGAGACGGAATGAACCCATCTCTTTTACAATTGTGCTACTTAGATGAGCAAAACCACGCCCGTTATACAGAGGAACTAGCCGTACCTGATGGTGTGGAAATCCACCATATAATTTTAGTCGCATCTGTAGTATGGCAGCATCTACTTTACTATCATTCGCTTCTACAATCTAGCAAATCTTGGGATATAAAACCATTTTCAGGAGAACGAGTTTTAGGAGACTGCCATCCATCACTCATAATTGATTTAATAGTTATTTGATTTTTCCCCAATACATCTTATGAGCGAAATGGAGCAGTACTATAGAATCTTAGATTTAGAGCCTGGAGCAACACTAGACGAGGTAAACCAGGCTTATAAAGATTTAGTGTTTGTTTGGCATCCTGATCGCTTACCTAAAGATAACCATCGCTTACAACAAAAAGCTCAAGACAAAATTAAAGCCTTGAATGAAGCTCGTGAAAAATTACGTTCTTTTAAAGATAAGTCTCAAAGTGCAAACTATTCTAACGCAACTCCACAAAAAAAACCAGCTTCGAGTTATTATCAACAATCGCAAACAAACTATCAGCCGCCAAATCAAAATCCTGACTTAAGTGGTAAAGATTTTAGTCGAGCTAACCTTAGTAACAAAGACCTGTCTGGCAGAAATCTTAGCTATGCTAATTTAAGCGGGTCTAATCTCAGTGATACTTTTATGCACAAAGTTAATCTCAGAGGTGCGGATTTATCGGAAGCCAATTTATTTAGAGCTAACCTGTTATTAGCCGATTTAAGAGAAGCAAACTTACGCTCGGCTAATTTGATTGGTGCGGATCTCAGTGGTGCTGACTTGCGTGGTGCTGATTTGACAGGTGCGAGGATTCGTTCAGGAGAACGTTTGCTGGTGAAATTAATAGGCACTAATTTAAGTGGGGCGATTATGCCTGATGGCGCAATTCATCCCTAAACCTCCTTGAGTTAATCAAAAGATCAAGAACTAAGTTAACCTACTTACAAGAGGGGAAACTGAGTAATATTCCTGAGAAAATGAATTCCTGATAAATAGTATCTTATGTAACAGAAAAGTTAAAATGTTCTGCGGGAAGCTACTTTAGGGGAGTGTACAATATTCCCACAGGGGTATTGAAGTTTTCAGTAAGGATTCAGACTCCAGAATTTAGAATCCAGAATTCAGAATCAATAATCCAGCTTATGTAGCTTCTAGGTGCGGCTGGTAATTAGTAACTGCTAATGAGGAATATTTATCTGTCTTTTGCCTCCTGACTCCTGTACAGATGTTCCAGCAAAATGTCTCTACTGACTCCTGAATTCTTAAAGGTAATTTAATTTTTTTTGTTTAGATCATCATGAATATAGCAATAATTGGATGTGGTTATGTTGGTTATTCAGTTGCTCACCACTGGCAGCAAAATAAAAATTTTATCATTACTACAACCACAACTAGTCCTGAGCGAGTTGATGGACTCAAAACAGTTAGTCAGAGAGTTATGGTCACTAAAGGTAATGATTATGAAACTCTAAAATCTGTATTAAAAAATCAAGATGTTGTCCTTTTAACTGTAGGAGCTAAAAGTGGAACTACCTATGAAGAGACTTATCTAGAAACTGCAAAAACCTTAGTTTCTATCCTCAAGTATTCTCCCAATATTCACCAGTTGATATATACGGGCAGTTATTCAGTTTATGGTGATAGAAATGGTGTCTGGGTAGATGAAGAAACACCACCAGCACCGGCTAATCTTAACGCTCAGATTCTTCGCAAAACCGAAGATGTTTTATTATCAGCAGAAAATGAAAGCCTCCGCGTTTGTATTTTGCGGTTGGGGGGAATTTATGGACCGGGTAGAGAATTGGTGAAAATATTTGGACGAGTCGCTGGTACAACTCGTCCCGGTAAAGGTGAAGATACTACAAATTGGGTACATTTAGATGATATTGTTGGAGCGATAGAATTTGCTCTTCATCATCGGTTACAAGGTATTTATAATTTAGTTGATGATGCCCATCTTACCAGTAAACAATTAATTGATAATGTCTTCACAAAACATAATTTACCTAATGTAGTCTGGGATGTAACCAACAAAAATAATCGCCAATATAATGCGTGGGTGTCAAATCAAAAGATAAAAGACGCAGGATACAAGTTTATTCATCCCCAAATTATTTTCTAGTAGCCCTTAAAATTTAGGATCATGCAATTGCCAATTTTAGCTAATTCTTCTACGACAACAGCATCTCCTACCCAGTTTTATACTTGGGAAAATAACCGCTGTGCCTACGAAATACATCAACCGATTAATTCTGATTATGAAGATATTCCTTTACTATTAATTCATCCCATTGGGGTAGGTTTATCACGGCTATTTTGGCGGCGTTTTTGCTGTGAATGGTATGATACCAATCATAATCAGATTATTTATAATCCTGATTTATTGGGATGTGGTGAAAGTGATACACCACGGAAAGCTTATACACCAATTGATTGGGCAAAACAGTTACAATACTTTTTAGAAACCGTAGTTAAAAAACCTGTAATTTTAATATCACAGGGTGCTTTATCACCAGTAGCCATTGAATTATTTAAATTATCACCCAATTTAATTAAGGGTATGATATTTTCTGGTCCAACTGCTTGGAGTGTGACTACTAAAAATGCTCCTAAATGGCAACAAAAACTACTCTGGAATATCTTTGATTCACCTGTAGGAAATGCGTTTTTTCGCTATGCACGTAGGCGCAAGTTTTTAGCTTCTTTCTCAATTGAAAAACTGTTTGCTTCTGGTGATGCTGTTGATGAAGAATGGTTAAATACCTTATTAGCAGATGCTCAAAATATGGGTGGACGCTATGCTGTATTTTCCTTTTTAGCGAGATTTTGGCAACGTGATTATAGTAGTGATATTGCAGCTATTCAACAACCGACATTAATAGTTTTGGGAGAGATAGCATCAGCTATTAGTAAAGAAGGCAAAAAAGAAACACCAGATGAAAGAATGGCTGATTATCTGGCTTGTTTACCTGAAGGAAGGGGAATAAAAATTAAGGGTAGAAATGTTTTACCCTATGAATCAACGGCTGATTTTGTAGCTGCTATATCTCCATTTATTGATGGATTAAGTAGTTGGCAAGAATGGATTAGGAATAGGTAAGAATATATAAAGAGGGTTAAGAACTTTTAGCTTTCTTAACCAGGTAATTGGTTTTTATCTAGTTACATATCAGAGAGCTAAATTTTCACCCTAGAATCATGCCTAAAAATTATATAATAGAATTATAAGCACCACATTTATCCAATCAGTTGCATAGTCCTATAGTATTCTTTAGGTACAAGCAAAAAAACAAGAACTTGATTACAATACTCAAGGTGAAATATTATTCCCTTCTGTAACTAAATCATGGAAAATTTTGTTTTTTACAATCCTGTTAAAATCCTCTTTGGTAAAGGTCAAATCGCCAATATTGCAGCGGAAATACCCGCAGATGCGAAAATTCTCATCACTTACGGTGGTGGTAGCATTAAAGCCAATGGCGTTTATGATCAAGTAAAATCGGCATTAGCTGGAAGAAATGTATTTGAGTTTGGTGGTATTGAACCCAACCCCCATTTTGAAACCTTGATGAAAGCAGTGGAATTGATCCGTAAAGAAGGGATTGATTTTCTCTTAGCTGTGGGTGGTGGTTCTGTGGCGGACGGGACTAAATTTATAGCTGCTGCTGTTCCTTTTGTCGGTGATCCTTGGGATATTTTGGCAAAAGGCGCACCCGTAACTGCGGCTTTACCAATGGGGGTGGTTTTGACTTTACCCGCGACTGGTTCAGAAATGAATACAAACTCAGTTGTTACCAAGTGGGAGACTCAAGAAAAGTTATTTTTCGCTAGTCCTTTGGTGTTTCCTAAATTTTCTGTTCTTGACCCAGAAACTACTTTTTCTCTCCCTCCAAGACAAATTAGTAATGGGATAGTTGATGCTTTTACTCATGTGATGGAACAGTATTTAACCTATCCGGTGAATGCACCATTACAAGACCGCATGGCTGAATCAATTTTAAAAACCTTGATTGAAGAAGGTCCAAAAACTTTAGCAAATCCTACAGATTATGATGCACGAGCAAATTTAGTTTGGGCTGCGACAATGGCGTTAAATGGCTTAATTGCTGTGGGTGTTCCTCAAGATTGGACAACGCACATGATTGGTCATGAGTTAACAGCTTTGCATGGTTTAGATCATGCTCAAACTTTGGCGGTTGTGTTACCTAGTACGTTGACAATTAGACGCGATCGCAAATGGCAAAAACTTCTCCAATATGCAGATAGAGTTTGGGATATTGTGGGTGGTTCAGAAACAGAACGGGTAGATACAGCAATTAGTAAAACTCGTGATTTCTTTGAATCAGTTGGTGTTCGCACTCATTTATCTGATTATGGTGTGGGGGTAGAAACTATTCCCGCAGTCATCAAGAATTTAGAAAAGCATGGGATGACAGCTTTGGGGGAAAATAAAGATGTTAATCCGCAAGTTGTTGAGCAAATTTTAGCTCTTTGTGCTTAGAAATTAAATCATTAGGTCAGGCTTTTTGTCAGGTAGGTAATACCCACCTGACTCAAATCAACTATTATTTATTCAGTCTGTGGTAGCAACTCCAAAAGTTTATTTATCCTTGCTATCACCCCTTTGTTGTCTGGGATTACTAGGTGGAGGAGATGCAGGTGGTGTTTTAGGCGGCTCATTTTTTTTGTTATTATTATCTTGGTTATTAGACATGGAAAAGAATCTCATAGATAGTGAAGAACATACTAATACTAAACTAGCTTATGAATATACAGAAAGCATCTTAAAAGATGTCAATAAAAGTATAGATTCACTTAATACTAAGATGACGACGGTAATAGGTTTTAGTGGTGTACTGCTGAGATTTTCGGCTGACCTCTCAAACCACGGTTACTGTTTGTACATCAAAATTGCTGTTTGCACTCTTCTTGCTATAGATATCGGTTTATGTATCATTGGATTAATGCCGTCTCCATGTGGTGATGTGGTCTCACCTGAAGATTTATTAGATGGAGAGTGGTACTATAAATCAGATGAAAGATGTCGCCACTATATTGCTAGTGCGTGGAAAGCGGCAATACAACAACTTGACATTCAACTAATAAATAAGAGGAAGTGTCTAAGATATGCTATGTGGAGTTTGGCTTTATCAACAATACTATTTGCTGTCAGTATAATAATGGAAGCAATAGCTAAAAGTGACTTGACTATTTAATACTAATTCTGTGTGAAGATTAGCCAAAAAGATAATCTGTTTTGAGACTGAGATTATTTTATGAATAGATATCTTCTATTATTTCTAGAAATTCTTTTACTACTTTATCAGGATTTTTATAACAATTTTTAGGATCAAATCTTTCTACTACCTTGATACCATTTCTTTTAAAGATACGTTCTCTTTCTTGCTCTTCTATTCTACATTCTGGTGTATAATAAATTTCATCAACTTCTAAAATACCCCAATTACCCTTATAACGCACTAAAAAATTTGCTTCTTTATTTGCTCTGCCATTGTTTGCATTGAGTCTAGCTAAACAGTTTGGTAAATATAGAACTCCAGCACGGTCTAATGCTTGAGCAATCTTTATCTCTGCTTCTGAATGAAACCGTAAATTTTCCCAATAGGATGATTTTTGGTTTAAATAAAGCTCAAGTCCTTGATTATTTACTTCATCATCTTCAAAAATTTGACTGACAATTAAATTTTTACTGTCTATAATTTTTTTGCAGAAAATAGCAAATTTTCCAGGTTCAAAATTACCCTTTATGGGTCGTCTTTCTCTTTCATTTAAATCCAGATAAATATAATCACAAATTACACCATTCAATTTTGTTTTATGGTTAATATTCCAATTTTTTATACAAGCACCTGTTATGTTAGCCTGATTAAAGTTAGTAGCTATTACCTGTGAGAAACTTAAATTTGCATTATTTAAGTTAGTATGCTTCAGATTAGCTCCACTTATAACAGCATAACTGAGATTAGCATCACTGAGGTTAACTCCACTGAGATTAGCCCTACTGAAAAAAGCGTAACTCAGGTTAGTCCCACTCAGATTAGCCCCACTGAAATTAGTCTCATCAAAAGTAAAACCATAAGATTCAACATCATACAAGTCAGCATCACTAAAATCAACCCATAGACTAGATCTAACTAGATTAGCCCCTCTAAGATTAGCACCACTAAAGTTAGTATTATAAAAATCAGCCTGACTGAGATTAGCTCCACTTAGGTCAGCACCACTCAAGTTAGTATCCTCAAAATGACACTTACTTAGATCGGCATCAGTGAGATTACTATGACTGAGATTAGCTCCACTGAGATTAGTGTTATAAAATGTAGCCTGACTGAGGTTAGCCCCACTTAAATCAGCATCACAGAGACTGGTAATGTAAAATTCAGTATGGTTTAGATTAGCTCTACTTAGATCAGCACCATTCAAGTTAGCATGACTGAGATTACATCCAGTTAGGTCAGCTTCACTAAAATTAGTATAATTTAGAATGGCATCACCGAGATTAGCTCCACTAAAGTTAGCTCCACTAAAGTTAGCAAAACGTAAATTAGCCTGAAAGAAAGAAAAATTACTGAAATCAGGTATTATATTTGGATTTTCATCCCTCCAATTATTCCAAGTTTCTAAACCTTTCTCTAAAATTTCCAAGTGTTCTGAATTTGCCATAATTAATTTTTTATATCTGAACTTTGCGTAATTTACCATCCTCACGATTGGTAAGTTGGTTTTAATCTATGGTTATAATACCAGCATTACTGTAAAAATAGACCTATGATAAATGTCCAGAAAAGACATCTTCCATGATTTAGTCAAAGATGCCCTCACTCAAGACGGTTGGACTATCTCTCATGATCCTCTATACTTAAGTATCGGCAATTTGAATATTCAGATTGATTTAGGGGCTGAATGTCTGATTGGTGCAGAAAAAGATCATCAAAAAATCGCCGTTGAAGTGAAAAGCTTCCTCAGAGCTTCAAAAATTACAGATTTCTATGGTGCTTTGGGACAATATCTATCTTACAAAATTGCCCTAGAGGAAAACGAACCAGAACGCATATTATATCTAGCAGTTCCCGATTCAACATATCAGTCATTATTTGGAGAAGTTCTCATCCAAAAAGTCCTACAAAACTATCCTGTTAAACTAGTTGTTTATGATGAAGTAACAGAGGTAATAAAACTATGGATAGACTAAATTTCTATCGCCAATGTTTGCGAGAATTTCTCACGCAATACGCCAATTACGGCTCAGAAGATCAAAATATGGAAACCCAATTTATCTTTGATACAGAAAATGATCATTACCTTTTATTGCGGACTGGTTGGGATAAAAAACGCCGAATTCATTCCTGTATATTTCATTTTGATATCAAAGATGGAAAAATCTGGGTTCAAGAAAATAATACAGATATTGATGTTGGTGAAGAACTAGAAGAAATGGGAATCTCTAAACAAGAAATTGTCATTGGTTTTCATTATCCTGCACTGAGACAACATTCACAATATGCTGTTTCTTGATTTGGAATTCAGCATTTAAAATATCTGACGATAAGCAGTATAATAATATAAAGATATTAAGGAGTTTACATATTCTATGCCAACTATTAAACAAAGATTTACTGTAATTATTGAAAAAGAAGACAATGGGTATGTTTCCCTTTGTCCAGAATTAGATATTGCTAGTCAAGGAGATACCATTGAGGAATCAAAAGATAATTTAAAAGAAGCAATTGAATTATTTTTAGAATTTGCTTCACCTTCAGAAATAAAAAATCGTCTCAAAAGCGAAATTTTTATTACTAATTTGGAGGTTTCTGTTGGGTAAATTACGCGTACTATCAGGTAAAGAAATCTGTAAAATTTTACAAGATAATGGCTTTACAGAAGTTAGACAAAAAGGAAGTCATGTTGTTATGCAAAAAGCAATGGAAGACTTTACTCTGACTGCTATTGTTCCTAATCACTCATCTGTTAAACTTGGTACATTAATGTCAATTATTCGGCAATCTCAACTACCTCGTTCTTTATTTGAATAATCATTTTATCTAAAATCACTATGACACAACAACCGATACAAGTAATTGGCGGCGGACTCGCAGGAACAGAAGCAGCATGGCAAATAGCTCAAGCCGGCGTGCCTGTAATTCTCCACGAGATGCGCCCTAAACGCTTCAGCCCTGCCCATCATACCGAAAATTTGGCTGAATTGGTCTGTAGTAACTCCTTCGGGGCTATGGCGAGCGATCGCGCCGCCGGTCTATTACACGAAGAACTCCGCCAACTCGGTTCTATTGTAATCTCCAAAGCAGATGAACACGCAGTCCCCGCTGGTGGGGCTTTAGCAGTAGACAGAGGACAATTTGGCGAAGATTTGACCCAAACCTTAGCAAATCATCCTTTAATTGATTTCCGTCGCGGGGAAGTTACCGCAATTCCTGAAGGTATTGTGGTATTAGCTTCTGGACCATTAACCAGTCCCGACTTAGCCGCAGATTTACAGCGATTTACGGGGATGGAATATCTGAACTTTTTTGATGCAGCCAGTCCAATTATTGTGGGAGATTCTATCAATAAAGATATTGCTTTTATGGCTTCTCGTTATGATAAAGGTGAAGCAGCTTATCTGAATTGTCCCATGAATAAAGAACAGTATTTACATTTTTGGGAAGAATTACGTAAAGCTGAACAAACAGAATTAAAAGACTTTGAAAAGGAAACAGCGAAATTTTTTGAAGCTTGTTTACCAATTGAAGAAATGGCACGACGGGGAGAAGATACTATGAGATATGGTCCCCTGAAACCAGTGGGTTTATCTGATCCGCGCACGGGAGAACGTAACTATGCGGTAATTCAATTGCGACAAGAAGATAAAGCCGGTCAACTTTGGAATATGGTCGGATTTCAAACTAATTTACGCTGGGGTGAACAAAAACGAGTTTTTCAAATGATTCCTGGTTTAGAAAAAGCCGAGTTTGTCAGATTAGGAGTTATGCACCGTAATACTTTTTTAAATGCACCGCAGTTAATGTCTGCAAGTTTGCAATTTAAAGAACGTCCAACTTTATTAGCAGCAGGACAATTAATAGGAACAGAAGGTTATACTGCTGCTTCTGCTGGTGGTTGGTTAGCGGGAACAAATGCTGCCAGGTTAGCTTTAGGAAAAGCACCTTTGATATTACCAAATACCACCATGATGGGGTCTTTATTTGAGTTTATTAGTTCCGCTGAACCAAAATATTTTCAACCGATGGCTCCTAATTTTGGCATTGTTCCAGATTTGGGTGTGAGAATAAAGAGTAAACCGGAAAAATATGGACGTTATCGCGATCGCTCTTTGGCAGATTTAGCAACTTGGAAATCAGCATTTTATAATTAAATATTTTTTGTTAAATCTTCTGTGGTGCGGGCATCTTGCCCGCTTTTCCTTATAATATTATATAATTTGGATTTTGTCAGAATCAGGATGTCCAAGATTTAAGGATTTACAGGATTTTGATTGAATGTAAACTACCCAGATTTTGTTATTTATTCCTTCTCTTTTAAAAAACTACGACTCCTGACTCCTGACTCCTGACTCCTGACTCCTGTCAAATGTGTTAAGTTTTACCCAATTTTGGGCATAATACTGTTTATGTTTGCACTGCGTTGACTGAAGTAACTAAATGAAAACGGTATTTTTCCCAAAAATTAGATTATGGTGGTTATTCCTGATTTGTTGCTGCATTTTCTGGACTCTAGTCTTACTGTTACCAGTATCAGCAAATTCCATTAATACCCTCAAACAACAACAGCAGCAAGTTCAACAGCAGCGTCAAAATGTGATTCAAGAAAAGAATAATTTAACGAATCTGCAAACAGAAGCGCAAAAACACTTAACTGGGTTAAATCAAAATCTGCAAACTACTAATAGCCAAATTCAAAACAGCGAAACTAGGTTAAAATTTGCTACTGAAAGCCTCCAAGAATTAGAAGCGGCTTTATCTGTAACAGAGCGTAATTATGAAAAAAGGCAAGTTGCAACAATAGCGAGGTTACGATTTTTACAGCGATCGCAAAATTCTCAAGGATTGGCTGTTTTGCTACAAAGCCAGAATTTGAGTGATTTTATCAGTCGTCGTCATCAGTTAAAATTAGTTTATCAGGCAGATCAGCGCATTTTGTCTCAACTCGCAGAACAAGCTAATTTCTTAATTCAGCAAAGAACGGATGTAGAAAGACAAAAAAACGTGATTGCTATCATTAGAGAGCAATTATTAGCCCAAAAATCTGATTATCAAGCGCAAGCGGAGTCACAGGGAGAATTAATTCAACGCTTAAATAGCGATCGCTTGGCTTTGGATGCAGCACAAAAACAGTTAGAACAAGACTCACAAAATTTAACGGGTTTAATTCAACAAAAAATCGCTGAACAAAAAGCCAGGGAAGAACGAGAAGCACGAGAAGCAGCACGCGCTAAAGCTAATAGTAAAATTTGGATTCGTGGTACTGGTATTTTTGCTTTTCCCAGCGACGCACCTACCAGCAGTCCCTTCGGTTGGAGAATACACCCTATATTCGGTTATCGGCGTTTTCATGGAGGTTTGGATTTTGCCGCTAGTTATGGCAGTACAATTAGATCCGCAGATTCAGGTACAGTGATTTTTGCGGGTTGGTATGGTGGTTATGGTAAATCGTTGATTATTGATCATGGTAAAGGAATTACCACCCTATATGCCCATTGTAGTGAATTGTATGTGAGTGAAGGACAATCTGTACAAAAAGGACAAGCGATCGCTGCTGTCGGTTCTACAGGTTTATCCACAGGTCCCCACCTGCACTTTGAAGTTAGACGCAATGGTTCACCTGTTAACCCCGCAGATTATTTATAATTTAAATCTGACTCAATTCAAAAAGTATGTTATACTTTCAAATGTATATGTAAGGGCGCGTGGCTCAGTGGATAGAGCAACAGGTTCCGGTCCTGTGGGTCGGGGGTTCGAGTCCCTCCGCGCTCGTTTGTTAGATTGCTTGTGGCGAGGGACTTTCACGCCCTACCCACATAACCTACACCTAAAATTACTCAAAATTTACTCACTATGTTGTTGATTTACCCAATCGATTAAAGATTCATTTTCACCCCTATCTGCTAGTTCATCTGTTCTAACAAACTTGAGATGCTCCCCTTCTGTGAGTTTGGGTGTATCTGGGTTTGTAAGTCCATTTGCCCAAGAACTACAAACACGCGGTTGCAGAGTAGAATTACTTGATGGTGATGTTGTTCGCACCTTGTAAATCTTGTTAACCGAACAGTATTGATCTTCAACCCCCTTGTCAGCAGTTAAGGATTTCGAGTAAATGAGGCACAAAATTGAATATAAAAGTAGTAAACCCAGAGTTTTTTTAACCTATTCCCTTTTCCCTATTGATGTAATAATTGCCAACATTGTTGAGCGATCGCCCAATCTTCTTGAGTATGTATAACTAATACTCGCACATTTGAATCATCTGTAGCAATATCTACATCAATAGGCTGTTGTTGATTTTTCTCAACATCTATTTTCAGTCCCAAAAATTCCCAAGCTTCACAAGCTGCTTGTCTTATTAATGCGGATTTTTCGCCTACTCCAGCAGTAAATACTAGCGCATCTAACCCCCCTAAACTAGCCAACATAGAACCGATACCAGCCCGCAAACGATGTACGTAAATATCATAAGCTAGTTTAGCACGCTCATTACCTTGTTCCATTGCCGCTTTGATTTCTCGGAAATCACTAGAAATACCCGAAATTCCTCGTAGACCAGAAGCTTTATTTAAAACATGATCTAAGCTTTCTGCTGAGTAATCAGACTGACGTAACAGATAAATTAAAATTCCTGGATCAATTGAACCGCAACGACTTCCCATCATCAAACCATCTAAAGGTGTAAAACCCATCGTGGTATCAATACTGCGACTATTGTTAACCGCTGCTAAAGAACAACCGTTACCCAAATGACAGGTTATTAAGCGTAGAGATGTTAAATCACGATTGAGAATTTGCGCTGCACGGTTAGCACAGTATTGGTGACTAATACCATGGAAGCCGTAGCGACGGATACCTTGTTCTACCCATTCATAGGGACCGGGATAGATAGCAGCGGCATCAGGTAAAGTGCTGTGAAAGCTAGTATCAAATACTGCCACTTGTTTAACATTTCCCAAGCTTTGTTCAATGGCTTCTATGCCCTCTAAAGCCGCTGGATTATGCGCTGGTGCTAGGTTTGAAAGATGAGCGATCGCTTTTTTTACATCTTCAGTAATTATTACACTATCTCGGTAATCTAACCCACCATGCACTACCCGATGTCCCACCACATCAATTGCTGATAACTCACTAATTACCTGAGTAGCACCATGAGTTAGAGTATCAAGCATATAAGCAACGTGTGCTGTACGGGAGTCACCATCAATTGATTCTTGCAGTACCTCACCAGTCGCGGTTTTTACCTCAATTTCTGCCACACTTCGGTCTTGAGTCCAGTCAATTTTTCCCTCCCAAAGAGGTTGGGGTGGCTGTTGGGTAAGAGTTGCGTCTGTAATTTCATACAAACAACTTTTTTGACTACTGGAACCGGCATTTAATACGAGTATTTTCATAGAAAAATTATCAAGGAGAGAAACGCAGATAAACGCAGATGTACGCAGATGAAGAGAGATAAATTGATGAATTTGATAATTTGTAGGGGTTTAGCATTGCTCATTGGTGTCAACTTAACGGTACAGCCTCCCAAATTTGCTCTCTGATTTGTTGTGTTTCTCGATGTCGTTTCCTGATAGCTTTGACTAAACCAAGTAATTTGGCTCGTTGGACTTTAGAGGTGACGATATCGGGATTTTCACCCCTTTCTACGGATTTAGCTACATAATATAGACTTCTAAAAACCATTTCTACTGATATTTTTTCTTTTGGCAGGCGCATCACTCTTAAATCTAGCGATAGCGAAGCCCTCCGTAGCGATCGCCTTTAGTGGGTGGAATACCATCGCCTATAGCAGTGCATTCCGCGCCATCGCTCTTTTCCTACTCCTTATTTATTAAGGGTTTTACGTTAAGTTGACACCAATGGCTATTGGTCAACTACTTAGATGGCTATGACTTGTTTATTCTTGAGTCTATGGGTCAGGAATCAATTGATAAAATCATTACTGATGATGGTGATTTTGTGACAGTACCAGGTATTCAGGTATTTACTGCTAATCCTAGAGCGATCGCAGCAGCTAATAACCAGGGTAAGCTAATCAGAAGATGATTAGTTTATATCTATCAGATATTAGGAATTATTGATTATCACTCAAATCTAACTGCAACTGTAATCCATCATTTTCGTTAAGATTTTGATATGCGGGTTGTAAAAATATAGGAGTAGAAGGAATTGTTATTGACTCACTCAAGGGTAATTCTTCAGAAACCGTATTTTCTGAACTTTGATTATTGGACATTTTTTCAAAAAAGTTGCCAAAATCATTAGCTGAACTGCGATCATTAATATTAACTAAAGAATCGCCCTTTAAAGTAAAACTGCCTGTTTGGATCTGTGATGTTGATTGTCCATAGGCAGCGCCATTTATGCCCACGAAGGCAGCTATAATCGCTAAGGTGGCTGAAATTTTAGTTTTCATGGTTTTGAGTTTTTTATAAACGTATTCTTACTGCTGAGAATTATAAATCATACCTTCGATAGATTTGTGTTTTCACATACATTAATTAAGAATTCAGAAGGCTGGAGTTTTTGGGAATATGCGGTGCGTGTTGATTAATGATGTTATCAAAAATTCCCAGTTCTAAATCTGTTGTCCAAATTGGGCGGCTCAGAATCGTAGTCATGTTTTGAGTTTAAATTGATTTTTTTTTATTTTATATTGGGACTTACGCAAAAACTCTCCCAAACTCTTATTTCTCTGCGGTATGACTGATATTACGCTCCGTTCTATTGCTACAGTTCTTGATGATTTTGCGTAAGTCCTGGTTTACTTACTTCCTGGTCATTAACTCCCTAGATTGCTCTACCAAGCGAATAAACTCACCCCGATACCCTTCTTGGTCTTCCCCCTTACCTTGAGTTGCCAATTGCATCACCAAATCATAGTTAGCATTTCCCTTGTACTCAGAATCACGTAATATCATCCCAAAAGTAGCTACCCCAGCCGCAAATCTCAAATTAGTGGAGGGGATTTGGTCAACTTTAAAATCACTATCTTTGATAGTTTGAGTAATTAATTGACTGGTGCTATCCTGGGGTAATTTATAACGTAATTTTACCAACATCATTTCATTATCAGCAGTATCAGAAGTGGTTTCACTAGAACGTTGATAACGCAAAGGATCTACCTCTGGTAATTTTACATCACTTTTAATTCCCGTGGGAATAATTTCATATAATGCCGTTACAGAATGACCTGTACCAATTTCACCAGCATCTTTTTTATCATCATTGAAATCTTGATTTTGCAAAATACGATTTTCGTAACCAACTAACCGATAAGCTTGGACTTTAGCCGGATTAAATTCCACCTGAATTTTGACATCTTTAGCAATAGTAAACAGAGTTCCCCGAATATCATTAACTAAAACTTTTTTCGCTTCTAATAAGGTATCAATATAGGCATAATTGCCATTACCTTTATTAGCTAATTGTTCCATTTTACCATCTTTATAGTTGCCAGTACCAAATCCTAGAACTGTGAGAAAAATTCCCTGTTCGCGTTTTTGTTCAATTAATCTAGTTAATTCCGCATCACCAGAAACCCCGACGTTAAAATCTCCATCAGTAGCTAAAATTACTCTGTTATTACCAGACTTGAGAAAATTTTGTTTAGCAATTCTGTAAGCTAATTCAATACCCTCACCACCAGCAGTAGAACCACCAGCGTTTAATCTGTCAATAGCTGTGATAATCTTAGTTTTTTCACTACCAGAAGTAGCAGGTAAAACTAAACCAGCGTTACCAGCATAAACTACTAAACTAACTCTATCTTGAGGACGTAATTTATTAACTAGTAATTTAATAGATTCTTGGACTAAAGGTAATTTATTTGGTGCATCCATAGAACCAGAAACATCAATTAAAAACACTAAATTACTAGGTGGTAAAGTTGCAGTTTCTAAGCTTTTACCTTTTAAACCTACCTGTACTAATCTATGTTGAGGATTCCAGGGTGCAGTAGAAACTTCAGTAGTGACAGAAAAAGGTTTATTTCCTGTGGGTTGAGGATAATTATAACTGAAATAATTAATCAACTCTTCGATTCTGACGGCATCTTTAGGTGGTAATTGTCCTTGATTAAGAAACCTACGGACATTACTATAAGATGCTGTATCTACATCTATAGAAAAGGTAGAAAGGGGGTCATTACTAACAGTCCGAAAAGGGTTATCATCAATGCGGTTATAGTTTTCTGTGTTGAATTTTTCACCTGTTTGCGGTTCAGCAGTCAGCATACCACCACGAACACCATTTGCAAATGTATGTTTAGCAATTCCACCACGAGTAGCATAGGATTCATTCACAACAGCTGAACTAGCTGGTAAATTCAGTGGTTTTGCTGTGA
The DNA here is from genome assembly GCF_034931405.1 of Anabaena sp. UHCC 0451. NCBI lineage: Bacteria > Bacillati > Cyanobacteriota > Cyanophyceae > Nostocales > Nostocaceae > Anabaena > Anabaena sp. UHCC 0451. Next base: position 57,487 of record NZ_JAYGHA010000019.1, read on the forward strand.
CTACACCTGATGGTTTAATATTGCTGGTAGATTGATTGGGAATAATTTCCCTTTTAACTTCTAATTCATCTTTGGAATTGTTGAGAGTTGCTAACTCTGATGTAAATTCTTTTTGTAACCGTTCTAGGGTTTTGAGGTCTGTTTGAGTGACAATTGTGGAGTTAGTAGTTATCAGTCCATTCATTTGTTCTACACAAGCATTGAGAACTGTAGCAAATTCTATGCGGTTAATAGGAAGAGTTCCAAAATTAGGAACTGAAACCAGACAACTATAATTTTTAACTAATGTTTGTAGTGCTTGGTAGTCTGGGTGATTAAGTGGAACGGGGTTAACTGATGTAGTTTGATTTGCTGGTACTGCTACTGTTAGCGATTGACGTAACACCGCTATTCCTACTGTTGGAATTAATAGGAGTAGTATTAAAATACTTGCACGCTGCCAGGTTTTGGAAGGTACGGGGTAAGACATGACTAAATCCTCACATTAAAGATGTTGGTTGTTATTACCTAGAATATTCCTAAGTAGGATGAAATTTAACACCGTTACAGTTTTGGTAACTACTTTTATTCCTCCTACCATCATTAATTTATTTAGGGGTAAAGCTCATAAGCATAAATAATATCAGCAGGATTGATACAATTGTTGATATTATAAATATATAATTTGATTTATATAATAAACCCGTCATCAGTTTAGCTATACTAGGAGATGAGAGTAACACTTGGCGACCAAATTCTTATGAATATGGCATTGGAGAAAGCCAAGTTAAAATGACTTTCAGTAAAGTGAAACTCTTAGATTATCAGTGGGAGGACTTAGAAGCAAGTGATAATATCTTCGCAACAGTAGTCATGGCTCATTTAAAAACCAAAGCTACTACTAGCAATTTAACCCAAAGAGAACAATGGAAATGGAATTTAGTCAGAGGTTTATATGAAAGGGGCTTAACTAAATTTGATATCATTAATTTAGGTAAATTCCTTGATAAAATGATGACTTTACCACTGCAACTAGAACTGGAATTTAAAAATAAACTTAATCAATACGAAAAGGAGCGCAATATGCCTTTTTTAAGCACAATAGAAGAAATGGCACTAGAAAGAGGTCAACAAATAGGTCAACAAATAGGTCAGCAAATAGGAGCTAAAGAAACTCGCAAACAAGATATTATCAAAATTCTTCAAAATCGCTTTGATAGTATACCGGATTATATCATCAAATCTATCAATCAAATTGATGATATATCTGTGTTAGAAAATTTACTTTTACCTAGTATTAATGTCAATTCTTTAGAGGAGTTTGAACAGGTAATTAATCAGAATTTGAGCAGTAATAATTAAGAGTGATAAGATTCCCGACTTCTTTAATTATCCTGTCAATAAATTGTGAATTGAAGGCAGAAGTCGGAGATATGGGTATCAGGAATTTAAAAATAAACTTAATCAATACGAAAAGGAGCGCAATATGCTTTTTTTAAGCACAATAGAAGAAATGGCTATCACTCATCATCCATTACTGCTAAAACTGCTTTTGGTAACAACTTTTCTTTAAACCAAACAATTCTAGCAGGAACATTATCTAATTTAATACCAGCCTTTTCTAAATTCAATTTTTCAGAAATTGCCAAAATTAAATTATCGCAATTTGCACGACGTACCTGGGAAAACTTCTTTTGTAAATATTCCGGTCGCCAATAACCAACAATTTCTAATAAAAAATTTCTTCCATCAGGATGAACAAGACGAAAATCGGGAATCATCACACTACCAGGAATAGGAATTAAATCAACTTCTCGCTCTAAGATCCATCCGCTTTTTAAAGCATCCCATTTATCAGCAAAAGATTGTTCCAACATACTATCATAAGGCTTACCAGGGGGATAGTGAGAAACTAAACCACATTCAGAATTGAGAGTAAACCGTCCTGTTTTCCATTCATTTGTATAAAAATCTCTAGTTTGTAAAGTTGTGCTTAAACTCCATTTTGTGACATGAAGCAAAGCCGGAATCATTTTCGCTATTGATAATCCATAACGGGTACTAGGACTAAACAAACTGGTTGGACCATCAATACTAATAGTAAAACCGTGGTCAGCATCACCTTCAATATAAGCCATTAATTGAAACAGTTTTAAATAACGAAATAATAGCTTATATTCTCCTGGTACATTGCGATGAGCATTTAACACCAATTGAGTAGATTTATAAAAAACACCTTGTACCTGAGACAAATTATAACGATGTAATAAATCTTCAGGTTTAGGGGTATCAAAAGCGGTTAAGATTTTATTTTCAGATAAATCAGCATAAAGACCATCTCGGACTTGAATTGGTAAAACTTCGTGTTGTAATTCCTGACTTAACTCATCAGCAACTTTACTCAAAGTAACTTCAGTAGCTTCTCGACTAGGAACAGATTTTGCAGCCAAACTAAAAACCCGTTCTCGTAACATAATGGGTTCGAGAGGACTAACAACTTCAAAAGTACAGAAACTACTTTTCAGAATGTAAGCCAAACCGCGCTTAGTCCGATAATCAGTAGTATCACCTTCAAAATCAGCTAATTGACGTTCAAGAACCCCTTGAGATTTCCCCACGGCCTCCTGAAAAAACCTAATTAAATCACTAGCTAAACCCAAATGTTTTTGATCAAGTTTCAGTCTCTTCGGGATGATTTCTTCCCCGTTTTGACGATGAATCAATAACTCCGTTGTTAACATCCTTCTTCTGTGTTGAATAATTAATTTCTAACTGTTCAGCCGCCCGCAAATCTCCTTCCTTTTCTCTTTCTTTTCCACCACCATACACAACTCTTAAATTCCCTTTTTTATCCTTCTCTTCCCTGCTCCCCTGCTCCCCTGCTCCTCTGCTTTTATTCTCTCCTCGTCTTCTAGCAGAAGTTCCTTCTTCACTCGTATCCTCAGCTATAACTTCATATAAAATTGCTTGTTTATTTTCTATATTTCCCTTACGTAAAACCCTACCCAAACGCTGAATATATTCCCTAGCTGAACCAGTACCAGAAAGAATAATGGCGATAGAAGCAGCAGGAACATCAACACCTTCATTTAAGACATGAGAAGCCACTAAAGTATTATATGTACCCTCCTTAAATTTAGACAAAATTTCATGTCTTTCTTTAACCGGAGTTTGATGAGTGATAGCGGGAATTAATAAATCTTGAGAAATGCGATAGACTGTAGCATTATCAGCCGTAAAAATCAACACTCTGGCGGGGTAATGTTCGGCTAGTAAATCCATCAGAATTCTTAATTTACCATCAGTCCCCAGAGCGATTTCTTTGGCTTGACGATGTGCTAACATCGCCCTGCGTCCATTTTGCGATCGCGCACTCATTTGCACAAAAGTTTGCCAACCTTGTAAACTTCCCAAAGAAATGCGAGATTGCTTTAAAAAATCATTACGGGTTTGAATTAACTGATTATATCTTTCCCTTTCAAGTTGGGATAACTTGACTTTTATCTGTACAATTTGATGTTCTGCTAAAGCCTTACCAGCCAAATCTTCAGCACGTTGGCGATAAACTTCTCTGCCAATGAGAATATTTAAATCAGCGTGTTTACCATCGGTGCGTTCTGGTGTTGCAGAAAGTCCTAACCGATAGGGTGCGATCGCATATTCAGCAATAACTCGATTAAAATCCGTAGGTAAATGATGGCATTCATCAAAAATAATCAAAGCATATTTATTACCCAAACTTTCCGCATGAATAGCCGCACTGTCATAAGTTGCTACCAAAATTGGTGTTCTATCCCGTGAACCACCTCCCAACAAACCCAACTCCGCATCAGGAAAAGCCGCTGTCAGGTGTGCATACCACTGGTGCATCAAATCCAAAGTCGGCACAACAATTAACGTCGTGCGTGGTGTTGCTTGCATGGCCATTTGTGCCAAATAAGTCTTACCCGCCGCCGTTGGTAGTACCACAACCCCCTGCCTACCCGCCAATTTCCAAGCCGCTAAAGCCTCATTTTGGTGGGGATAGGGAGTCATTTCTAAACTAGCAACCAACTCTAAAGGATAAAATTGCTTGGCTTCATCAGTAAAATTTGTATCTTCAGCTTGCAGTGCTTCGACTAAACAACGGTATCTAATGGCAGGAATGCGAAATTTTTCAATTCTATCATCCCATGTAGCAAAATCTATCCAGGCTTTACAGCGTGGTGGAGGGTGTAAAATTAACGTGCCACGATCAAAAGTTAAAGTAGGGTTGCGACCCATGTTAGGTTTTCTCCCAACTCATTCATCTTTAATTACTCATAACCCAAAAAGTGCATGATTCCCAAAAGAGATTTTGGTATAACTCGACTAGAGGCGCTGTTTACTCCCGAAATATTGGACTTGCAAATGGATGTAAGCCTAGTTGAATCCTACAGAGAACAGCGGCGACGCTTTATACTCAAGCGTTTAGAATTGCAGACACAAATCATGCTGATTGTTGGTGTCACACTAACTGCTTTCTTTATCTGGAACAACCAACAACCAAATGGAAAAATTTACGCTTTAAAAATTGGGTTATTAATTGAATTTTTCATTTTTATTTGTTGGTTATTGTGCAGAACTAAAATAGGTGAACGTTACCCACACGTAATGTTTTTAAATCTATCCTGGTCAGTAACTTGTGTCATCCAAATTTATACAGCCGTTTTGTTTGATTTTGTCGAGCCTTTTACTAATATTTGGAACTTGATGTTTATTACCCAAGCAACACTTATTCCCGTATTATGGCGAACTCATCTCATCTCCCAAATTGGCACAATTATCTGTTATTTAGGATTATACTTGATCTATCGTCCCCAATTTAGACATCCATTATCTTTATATATAGAAAATGGAATGTATTGCTTTTGGACAGCCATCATTTGTGTATTTTCAGTTTATTTATATGAAAAATTGAGAAAAAAGGAGTTTAGAGCCAGACAAGAATTAGAAATAGCTCAAAAACAATCAGAAAAACTAATTTTAAATATTTTACCCCAAGTGATAGCTGATCAATTAAAACAACAACCTACAACTATTGCTGATAGTTTTTTAGAAGTAACAGTATTATTTGCTGATATCGTTGGATTTACAGAACTTTCTAGCCATACTTCTCCACCGCAATTAGTGGAGTTATTAAACGAAATCTTCTGCTTATTTGATGAATTAGCAGAACTGCATGGAATCGAAAAAATTAAAACTATTGGGGATGCTTATATGGCAGTTGCAGGTTTACCTAGTCATCGCAGTGATCATGCTATAGCTATAGCAAATATGGCGCTGGATATGCAACAGGCTGTAAATCAATTTAACCAAGAACAAAATCAATCATTTCGTATCCGTATTGGTATTAGCACAGGACCAGTAGTAGCAGGAGTAATTGGTTTAAAAAAATTCGCTTATGACCTGTGGGGAGATACAGTTAATACTGCCAGTAGAATGGAATCACATGGAATACCAGATTTTATTCAGGTTTGCGAAGCCAGCTATGATTTGCTCAAAGAAGACTATTTACTGCAAAAACGCGGCTTAATTCAAGTTAAAGGTAAAGGAGAAATGATCACTTATTTACTCCTGGGGGCGAAGTTAAATAATCAATAAGTTTTCTTTTCATTAACACTGTTAACAATATACTTAAAATAGTATATTATATACCATAAATTCCTTGCTTAATCCGATTTTTACTACTTTAGGTAGATTCATAATCAGAAAATGTTAGTTCTGTATTCCGCCGTTGCATAATAATTTTGGAGTTATCTTGCAGTGTTTCAGAAATTGGATGACTTCTAGTAGTTTGTAATCCTAAAGGAGATGCCACATTGAAAGGAAAAGATTTCCTTCTATCAAAATATGCTGTGTCCATTACATCTATTTGTATCGCCTTGGTACTAACATTAATGTTACAGCCATTACTACAACAATCTATTTTTATGCTATTTTTTGCGGCTATAGCCATCAGTACCTCCTATGGTGGCACTAAGCCGGGATTATTAGCTACTTTTTTATCTGCTCTAGTTGTTAACTACTTTTTAATCAATCCTAAATTTTCACTGATTGTAGATAGTTTTAATAGTGTAATTAATTTAGGAATATTTATATTTATCACAATATTTATTAGTTGGCTTAATTCAGAATTACGTATTGCCAAAAAGAAATTAGAAATAAATATTCAATATTTAGCAGCGAGTGAGTCACGATTTCGGCGCTTGAAAGAAGCCAATATCATTGGTGTGATCATAGCTGATATGAATAGCAGAATTTTAGAAGCCAATGATGCCTTTTTAGAAATGGTGGGTTATACACCAGAAGAACTACTGGCAGGAAGAGTAAACTGGCGAGAAATGACACCTCCAGAATATCTAGAAATAAGCAATAATGCAGCGATGGAACTCAAAACTCACGGAGTTTGTCAACCATTTGAAAAACAATATATTCGTAAAGATGGCAGCCGCGTTAGTATTTTAATAGGTTTAGCATTATTAGAAAATAATTCCGAGCAAGTAATTGGTTTTGTTGTCGATGTCAGTCAACGCAAGCAAGCAGAGCAAGAACGGGAACAATTACTAGAGCGAGAAAAAGCAGCTAGGGCTGAAGCAGAAGCTGCTAACCGCATCAAAGATGAATTTTTAGCCACACTTTCCCACGAACTCCGTACTCCTCTCAATGCCATGTTAGGGTGGACACAGCTACTCAAAAGTCGTAAGTTTGATGAGACTACCACCGCTAAGGCATTGGAAACCATTGACCGCAATAGTCACGCACTAGCAAAATTAATTGAAGATGTTTTAGATGTTTCTCGAATTATTCGTGGCAACCTGCGCTTAAATTTGAGTCCGGTGGAGCTTGCCCCAGTAGTAGAAGCAGCAATAGATACTGTGCGCCCTGCTGCGGATGCTAAACATATTTGCATTAAATCAGAATTTGACCCAGGACTGGGGGTAGTGATAGGTGATGCTAACCGCTTCCAACAAATCATCTGGAATTTGCTCTCCAACGCTGTCAAATTTACACCCAAGGGGGGAAGAGTTGAGGTAAAAATAGAGCGCATTAATTCCCGTGTACAAATTCAAGTCAGTGATACTGGAGTGGGAATTTCTGCCGAATTTTTACCTCATGTATTTGAACGTTTCTGCCAAGCTGATAGTTCAACTACACGATTACATGGTGGATTAGGATTAGGATTAGCTGTAGTCCGTCATTTAGTAGAACTACACGGAGGCACAGTTACCGCTACCAGTCCAGGAATAGAACAGGGATCAACTTTCATCATCAATTTACCAATGAAAGTCGTTGTTAGAGAATGCGATACATCAACACAGAATCCAGTGATTGTGAATGCTAATTTTGTTAATCATCAATTATCAATTCTTCAGGATTTGCGGGTGCTTGTTGTTGATGATGAAGCAGATGCTCGAAATTTGCTAACCACAATTTTAGGACAATATGGCGCTCAAGTTATGGCTGTGACTTCTGCAACAGAAGCAATGACAGCTTTATCACAATTTCAACCAGATATATTAATTAGTGATATTGGAATGCCCGAAGAAGATGGCTATACATTTATTCGTAAAGTTAGAAGTCTTCCTAGTGATCAAGGAGGGAAAATTCCCGCAGTGGCATTAACAGCTTATGCTAGATCAGAAGACCGTACCCAAGCTTTATTAGCTGGGTTTCAATTACATATTCCTAAACCAGTAAATGCAGGGGAATTAGCAGCAGTGGTGGCTAATTTAGCGGGAAGAACATGATAATTGGTAATTGGTTAAAATATTTTCCCAGTCCCCATTATGATTTGGGTGGGAGTGATTGCTTTTTTGTTCAGAGGTTAGATTAAATATCTCTTGTAGGGTGCATCAGAAGGCATAAATCCTATCACTAAACAGATTTGATCTCGTTAGACCGCTTTTCTGTTCAAGGAAATCTTTTAATGTTGGGTTTCCTTGCGTCAACCCAACCTACTGTTTTAGTTTCTAATTAATGGCATTTTCAAACACACCCACAGGACAAGCAACATTAGTACCACCTAAACCGCAATAACCACCGGGATTTTTAGCTAAATACTGTTGATGGTAGTCTTCAGCATAGTAAAATTCAGGTGCATCTAAAATTTCTGTGGTAATTTGCCCATACCCTGCTTTTTCTAAAGCTGGTTGATAAGCATCCCGTGATGCTTCTGCGAGTTGCTTTTGTTCTGGGGAATATACGTAAATACCCGAACGGTATTGAGTACCGCTATCATTACCTTGACGCATCCCTTGGGTGGGGTTGTGGCTTTCCCAGAAAACTTTTAGCAGTTGGGAATAAGTAATTACTTGGGGATCAAACACAACTAGCACTACTTCATTGTGTCCGGTCATACCAGTGCATACTTCCCTGTAGGTGGGGTTGGGTGTGTAACCAGCAGCATAACCTACCGCAGTGCTGTAAACTCCATTTTGTTGCCAAAATTTGCGTTCTGCACCCCAAAAACAGCCTAAACCAAACATTGCTGTTTCCATACCTTCAGGAAACGGAGGTTTGAGAGGGTTGCTATTAACGTAGTGTTTTGCGGGTACTGGCATTGTTTCTGTACGACCTGGTAACGCTTGCTCAGGTGTAATTATGCTCAGTTTTTTGCCAAATCCGAATATTCCCATTGTTTTTGATGAATGTGATGAATGATTGCTTAACTTTATATATAGCAATCCTAAATCATTCTTGAAGAAAGAACACGCTCCTTTATTTCTCTCAGGAATTTCCCAGAAAACATGATTGTGATTCAAAGTTATCTTAGAAGGTGCTAATGGTGCGTTAAAAACACTGTAACGCACCCTACAAATTCCAGATTTACATTTTTCCGTGTGCCATTACTGCTTGCAGATGATGACGAATTTCATGTGCTTCGTCAATTTCTGATTGCCGCAATTTTTGGAACAGTTCTACACAAGGTTGAGAATTTGCTTCTTGAGCATCTTGAATGTAACGATCATAGGACTGTACTGCTGCGGCTTTGTTGTGCAGTACGGTAATAAAATCATATTCTAAATTACTAATTGGTTGTTGAGATTGTCCGTTACCTGTAGTCATGATTTTTCACTCCTTAATTAAAGGTATTTATTTTATTTATTTATACTGTCTCTTAAAGTTTGATTCATCTACCTGAACGCTTACAAATTATTATCCTCAGTATTATCCTCAGACAGAAGTAGGGGTAAAGCCCATTGCTAAACCCCTACCGGGTATGATTTTTTTCTACCCATTGACTTATTTTCTAAGGAATAAGTTGATTTTCATCATATTCATCTGCATACTGAAATTCCCACTCATTTTGTCTTTCTTTATGTCCTTGATGGACAATAGGACAAGATTTTGTGTTAGCACTCATACAATCCATGTGCGGTGTTTTTGCACACACTAATAACAAGCCGCCCAAAATGAGTAATAAACCACAAATTGCTGCTGTTTGTACTCCTGAAATATCCAGCGCACCGTGAACTACTACTTCTCTCAAAACAGAAACAATTGCCACTTCAACAGCTACACCGACAGAAATACTATGCTCTTGTAAGTAAACCATCAGTAGTCGAAATAACTCAACTAGAATTAGCACAAAGAGCATTTTAGATGTCAATTCTTTGTAGTCGAGAGAATTGGTGATGGCAATAAATATACCCCACAACTGGATTAACATGACTGCAAACAAGGCTAAACACAAAATGATCACTATTAGGTCTTGAAAAGCCTCCATGTTACGAACTATTGTATGGCGATCTAACCAGCGATCGCAAAATAAAAACCGACTCTTGAAGCGTTTTTGCATGACTATTTACATTCCAATGGCAGTTTAGACCACACTAGCCGGTTAACCCCATTTTCTTATTGTTACGTAATATTAACGCTTATGCCTCAGCGTGGGTTGTTATTTAATTTGTTATTTAAGTTTTGTGTTTGTGTTAACAATTGTTCAGCATTTATTGTCCATTGTGAATTACCCTGAGTTTTATATAAATCTCTGGCATATTTTATCACTTTGACTGCTTCTGGATATTGTTTTAATTGTATAAAAACTAATCCTGCGCCATAGTAAGCATCTGCATAGTTAGAATTGGCATCGGTAGATTTTCTAAATGCTGCTAATGCTTCGTTAAATTGGCGTTGATTAAAGAAAATTGAACCCAGATTATAATAAGCCTCTGCATATCGAGGATTTATGCTTATTGCTTGACTAAAAGCAGATTTTGCTAGTTCAATTTTGCCTTGTTGCAGATAAGATAAACCTAAATGATAAGCTGGTTCTGGTGAATTCGGACTATAAATTATAGCTTGTTGAAAAGATGCGATCGCACCAGTCCAATCTTTTTGTATTTCTCTAATTAATCCTAAGTTATAATGTGCAAAACCCAACTTTGGATCTATTTGTAGCGCCCTTTGTAAATAATCCACCGCTAACTGTAAATTATTTCCTTCTAATAATGCACCACCTAAATTTGCAAAGGCTAGTGCAAACTTTGGATCTGCTTGCGTCGCTTGATAAAATGCGTTTGCTGCTGGTTGCAATTGTCCAACTTGTCGCAGTGCTAAACCTAAATTATAATGGGCTGCTGCTAAAGTCGGATCTAATTGTGTCGCTTGACGAAAAGCAATAATTGCATCTGGAACTTTTCCCCCTTGAATCGCTTGTAATCCCTGATTTAACCAGTCTAAAGCAATTTGGCGGGAAGTTTGGGCTATTAGGGGGAGATGGGGTGATGGGAAGGTGGGGAGGTGGGGAGAAAAGGAAAATACTGGTTTAATATTTACACTTATTGCTAGAAAAGTTGAAATTCCAATTATAGAAGATTTTTGTAAGGAAAATGCCATAAATTTGCTCGATAATATTGTTATCAAATTGTTATCAACAAATAATTTTACAAAAATTTTAAATTTGCCATATAAGTTAGTATTGCTTAACATTACTTCAACTAAACCTTACGATAAACTACAATTTTTTGAAACTGAGATTAAAGGATGGATAATAAAAAATAAGAATTCAGGAGTCAGGAGTCAGGAGTCAGGAGTCAGAATGTTTGATTAATCAGTAAGATCAGCAAATAAAGATTTTTGGCGCAAGTGTTAAAAAGCTGAATGCTTAATGAATTACTCCTGATAAATACAGAATGCGGTTGAGGGAATCACCGTAAAGGAGGTTTTATGAACGAAAAATTAAAATCCGGTTCGCAGAACGTAGCAATTGTCGGACCTTATTTAAGTGGAAAAACCACTTTATTAGAAAGTTTGTTATTTGTCACCACAGCAATTTCTCGCAAAGGTAACATTCAAGATGGTAACACAGTTGGAGATAGTGCCAACGAAGCACGCGACAGACGCATGAGTGTGGAAGTCTCCGCAGCGAGTACCGAATATGAAAATACACACTTCACATTTATAGATTGTCCGGGTTCAATAGAATTTGCCCAAGAAACATACAATGCGTTAATGGGAGTTGATGCGGCAATTGTTATTTGTGAACCCATCAAAGAAAGAGTTTTAACTTTAGCACCATTATTCAAATTTCTCGATGATTGGGAAATTCCCCACATCGTTTTTGTGAATAAAATGGATCGGGCAAATATTCATGTTTTAGAAACATTAAAAGCCCTGAAAGCAGTTTCCAGTCGTCCGTTAGTTCTGCACCAATACCCCATTATGCAAGGGGAACAACTAACAGGATTTATTGATATGGTGACAGAAAAAGCTTATCAATATCATGCCGGCGCACCTGCTGATCCTATACCATTTCCTCAAGAATTAAAAGCTGAAGAACATCAAGCTAGAGCAGAAATGTTAGAAGCTTTGGCAGATTTTGATGATCATTTACTCGAAGAACTTTTAGAAGATATTGAACCACCGCAAGAGGAAATTATCAAAGATTTAAAATTTGAATTAGGTGCTGATTTAGTAGTACCTGTTTTCTTTGGTATTGCAGAACAAGATTATGGTGTTAGACCTTTATTAGAAGCTTTATTGCGAGAAGCACCAGCACCAGAAACAACAATGGAACGGCGTTTAGGAAAAATTAGTGATACTCCTTTAGCGCAAGTTCTCAAAACTTTCTATACTCCCCAAGGTGGTAAACTTTCTTTAGTGCGAGTATGGCAAGGAACATTAACTGATGGTATTGTTTTAAATGGCGTTCGTGCTGGTGGTCTTTACCGTTTGATGGGACAACAACAACAGCAAGTTAATCAAGCCGTAGCTGGTGAAATTGTCGCTATTAGTAGATTGGAAGGCATTAAAACCGGAGATACAATTTCTCCAAATTCCCAAATTCAGCAATTACCAAAAGCCGAACAATTAGAATCGGTTTTTGCTTTAGCAATTACACCAGAAAAACGCAATGATGAAGTCAAACTTAGTGCGGCTATTACTAAGTTATTAGAAGAAGATCCGGCTTTAAATTGGGAACAACACGGTGATACTCATGAAGTAATTTTGTGGGGACAAGGGGAAATACATTTGCAAGTTGCATTAGATAGACTGCGACGCAAATATAATTTACCAATGTCTACTCATCTTCCCCAAGTTCCTTATAAAGAAACTATTCGTAAATCTGTAAACTCAGTTCATGGACGTTATAAACATCAAAGTGGTGGACATGGACAATTTGGAGATGTTTATTTAGATATTCAACCTTTAGCAAGAGGTGAAGGTTTCAATTTTAAGGAAAAGATTGTTGGTGGTGTTGTTCCAAAACAGTACATTCCTGGGGTAGAAATGGGTGTGCGGGAATTTCTCATACATGGTCCTTTAGGTTTCCCGATGGTTGATGTTGCGGTGACATTAACTAATGGTTCTTATCATTCCGTTGATAGTTCGGAACAAGCTTTTAAACAAGCTGCACGTCTAGCAATGCAAACAGGAGTAACTCAAGCCGAACCAACATTATTAGAACCGATTTTAAAGGTTGATGTGAATACTCCCAGTGAGTTTACTTCTAAGGTTTTACAACTTTTGAGTGGTAGACGGGGGCAAATTTTGGGTTATGAAGGTAGACAAGATTGGTCAGGTTGGGATAATGTTTCTGCATATTTACCCCAAGCGGAAATGCAGGATTTTATTGTAGAATTGCGATCGCTCACTTTAGGCGTTGGTTCTTTCCATTGGGAACAAGATCATCTCCAAGAAGTACCAGAAAAGCTGGCTGAACGCATTCTGGTTACTAATGCTGGTAACGGTAAGTAGATTAGTTTTAGGGACACTCTGCATGGGTGTCCTTAGTTTTATTTCGCGCAAAGTCGCAGAGGAGCAAAGGCGCAAAGCAAGAAGATAAGATAAGAAAAAAATCAATGTTGTTCTGGTAAATAATCTTGATTTAAACTTTCTTCTGTCGTAAACGGAGAATTAAAAGGAAAAGTATCAATTGATAAACCTGTTTCTAAGGATGCTTGTTTTCTTGCATCTTGATAAGATTCGTTAAATACGTCAGAGAAGTATTTTTTTAAACTTGGACTTTCGGTTAATTCTTCTTTCAATCTACGTCTATGTTCAAATATGGTAGATAACCAACTATTACTGCATTTTTCAGGTTGATATTTATATTTGAGAAGGTGCATTAATAAAACTAATAAGTTACTTTTTAATGCTCTTTTTTCACTTCTTCCCATGCTTTCAATTTCTTCAATCAAATTAGTTAAGTCAATTTCTGAAAAGTTACCATTTTTTAATTGTTTTGCTGTAGTTTCTATCCACAAATAAAAATCTTCATTATAAAGATTTAAATTAGTAAGGTTTGTGGGTTGAGTTGCTGTCATTTTATTTCAACCTCCTCAAAGAAATTGTGAGATTTTTGAGCAGTATCTTTAGGTACACACAAAATAGTTGGCTGATATAATCATTATAGTTGAATCGCTTACTCTTGGTGTTGGTTCTTTCCATTGGAAGATCACCTATAAGAAGTACCAGAATAGCTGGCTGAACGCATTCTAATTAGTAATGGTAAATAGTTTGAGTTAGTTTTAGGGACACTCTGCATGGGTGTCCTTAGTTTTATTTCGCGCAAAGACGCGGAGAGAGAGGAGAGTGCGGAGATAGCCTTATATTTCTTCTGGACAATCTCCATATTTAGCAATTAATTCCTTAATAAGCTCTTTGTTCTGTATCTCAAATTCTGGGTTACTTACCTCATAATAAGGAGAACCATCACGATAATATTCATACGTTACTTTCACACAGGTTTGTGTTATGACTCTATCTACTGGTGGTCTTACTTCTATAGAAATACCAATATCTTCATGCAAAGAACCTTGTTCCCAACCACTAGGAGTCAAATGCCATGTTCTACGCTCACGTACTCTTCCCATATATTTTTACTAAATCAACTATACATATAATAAGATACATTGGCTGCTCATGTGATGAGCGTGCAGAACACTTTTCCTTATTTGCTAGGTTAGAGCCTTAAGAAAATTTGCAGTAATATTCATGAAAAATAGGATTGAGCCAAAATTTATGCCTCAATCCAAATTTATTAAATTTCTCTTTTCATATTTTTGTTATAATAGATAGCTTGGTTTATTCGGAAAACCTGGGATGCTATTTCCTGATAAATCAAATTTATGCCAAATTATTTCTCGTTTTGGGTTTGGATTTGCAAAACTACCTGTTTTTCTTTGACTTATAGTTCTCACAGAAATTGTTTTGGGGGCTTTACGGCTAATAGCATATAGTGTATCATTTACTAGGAAAAGAGTTACTTCTCCTGGTGTAATCTCATACCAAGCTTTTGCTTTTATAGTAGGTTTACCTGGGAGATTTATGTCAATAATACCTCCTGGATATGCCACTTGTGATGTGCGTACTGTGGTTATTTCACTCTGAGAAAGATCACGGCTTAATAAATCACAAATTTCTTTGTATGTTTCATGACTTACAGCATAATATCTTTCATGAAATAATTTTAATAAAACAGTAGGCTCTGAATTTATTTCTCCCCATATTCCAGCTTCTACTCGCTCGGTATATCCTTCTCCACCTTTTGTTTCAACAAAAATTGTTCTTGAATGACCTGGCTTTGCTGTTGTGCTACCTCCATTTGCAACTTCACTTTTTTCAAGGTAGTAATGCATTAATTCATTGATTGTCATATTTTCTGTTGTTTTTTGCATATTATCTCCTGTTGACTTCTTTACTGTAGCTTTTATGTATTTACCCTACTTAGGGTTAACCGAACTGTTTGTATCATAAAAACCGTAAATATTCAAATAGTAATTCACAAAACTAACAAGAGAAACACCTGATAAAGTGACGATATTGGTCAAAAATGTTTCAGCAAATATGATGGAAATTTAGAATAATAGCTTTTATTGATGACCAAACCTTAAACTCAAGATTATACTTGTATGTTAAGTATATACAACATCTTAACAACACAGGAAAATCATCATGGGCTTTATATTCTCCCTTCTCACCAGTCTCATCGCAAGTCTCATCTATCTCCAAAGCAGCAAAATCACGAACATAAAGACTCAAATTGCAGTCAGAGGAATTACCATCTTAATTGGTAGTATTGCCTTTCTAGCTTCAATTTCTAGGCTTTTAGTGATTGTTCCACCGGGAAATGTGGGTGTTATCAACCTATTTGGTAACGTTTCCGACAATACCCTTAATTCCGGTGTTCATGTAGTTAACCCCTTTGCTAAAGTCTTGAATTTTTCCACTCGTCTGAAAGATATTAAGGAAAACATAGACACAACATCTCAAGAAGGTTTAAGTTTAAATCTTGATGTCAGTCTGCAATATAGACTTGACCCCCAAAAAGCAGCGACAGTATATAAAACTATTGGAACTGATGAAAAAGAATTGATTATTTCCAGATTTCGTTCTACAGTCCGCGCTATTACTGCGAACTATCCAGCTAGTGCAGTTTACTCGATAAAACGTCAGGAAATAGTTGATAAAATTGATCAACAACTCACCCAGGACATACCAAAGTTAGGTTTTATTGTTGACCAAGCACTTTTGAGAAATGTGAAAATGCCTGATACGTTACAAATAGCTATTCAGCAAAAACTCAAAGCTGAACAAGAAAATGAGCAAATGAAATTTGTATTAGAAAAAGAGCGTCAAGAAGCTGAAAGAAAGAAAATTGAAGCTAAAGGTATAGCTGATTCTCAAAAAATTATTTCTGGTGGACTCACTAACCAAATTTTGCAATTACGCGCCATTGAAGCTACAGAAAAACTTGCTCAATCTAATAATTCTAAGGTTGTCGTTATCGGTGCTGAAAAGGGAGGAATGCCTATTTTAATTCAGCCAGATACAAGAACATCAAAACCATAAAATATTTCCAGACTTTTGCACCTTGGCGAGAAACTTAATATGGTTTTTCAGGATTTAATTGACTCTTTCTCAAAGCATCAATAATTTCTACATTCGCTTCTGGAAAGGTAAAATTATCCAACTCATCTAAACCTACCCAACGAATTTCTGCACATTCTATAGCTTGGGGAATTCCTGCTAAATGATGACAATGATATACATTTAAAGTTACTCGCAAATGAGGATAAGTATGATCAATAGTAATCAGATGTTTACCTACTTCAATTTTAATTCCTAACTCTTCTAAAATTTCCCTTTCTATACATTCTTCTATCGTCTCACCTGGTTCTATTTTACCTCCAGGAAATTCCCATAAACCACCCATAGTCCCTTCTGGACGACGACGGTCAATTAAAATTTGTTTTTCTTGATTCCAAATAACAGCAACACCAATGATTTTATGGGGGACAACAGATATTTCACTCATAAAACAGGATTAGATATGGAAATTATAAAATTTAGAAATTTATTCAATAAAAAACACCAATTATTAAAATTCTGCTAATACAATGCTCAATTTAGCAGAGAATTTGTTTAACTGGCGTTAGTTCACTTCTTTACTCAGCAACATCGCTGCTGTTTGCTTCAGTTCCTTGTAAAGCTATATCAAAGTCCATTCTCTGTTCTGCATTCCGCAAGAAATAACCACTAATCATTGCAGAGGCTAATAGCCGACCTAAATTTTCGCGGTTGGTGGTAATAGTAATACCAAAGTGTTCTGAAGGCAGATTTCCCAAAAGTCCGACAATATTCCGTTCCATGACTTGAAAAACTTCCGCAGAAGTGGGTTTAGATAACTGAGTAACAGTTTCTGGACTTAAGGACTTAAGGTATTGCCATAATATGTTGCTATTTTCAGATTCACCGTTAAAAAATTCTGATACTCGATTTGGTTGGTTACTCACTTTTTCTCTCCTTGACTACAACTACTAACTGTGGTAATTGTGACTGAAATAATTAATAACTTGTTTTGTATTTGATGACGACGAAAATTAATTGTGTATCCATGTCAACCAATGTAACCGATTATTTCAGTCATGGGAGTCGGTTTAACCGTACCAAAAGCAGCGTAGTTTTGCGAATAAGTCTAGGTGACAGGTGACAGGGAACAGGGAACAGGGAACAGGGAACAGAGTTTTTGACTTAATTCTTCCCAATCACCAATCACCAATCACCAATCACCAATCACCAATCACCAATCACCAATCCCCAATCACCAATCACCAATCCCCAATCCCCAATCCTCAGTCACCTAACTAGCAAGATATTCATTCATGCTGGCTTTTGACTTGCGAAGTTTTGTTAAGGCTTCCCGTTCAATTTGTCGGACTCGTTCCCGACTGATATTCAGTATTTCACCTATTTTCGCTAGAGTCAAAGATTGCCCATCTAATAAACCAAAACGCAGCTTAATGACTTCCTTCTGCTGTGGGGTGAGTTCTGACATCAGACACTCTATGTCGTAAGATAGAGAAGATTGCATCACAAAATCTTCTGGTGATGCACCTGTATCTTCCAGCATTTCTCCCAGTTCAGTGTCGTAATTATCCCCTAGTCGTAAATCTAGAGATAAAGGCAGACGGGCTTTTTCTAAGCATTCACGCACCTGTTTAGGTGTTAATTCCAATTCTTCAGCTAATTCTATAGCTGTAGGCGCACGTCCCAGCGTTTGGGAGAGTTGGCGTTGTGCTTTCTTGATTTTATTTAGCTTTTCGGTAATATGAATGGGGAGACGAATTGTGCGAGCTTTTTCGGCAATAGCGCGGGTAATAGCCTGACGTATCCACCAATAGGCATAGGTAGAAAATCTATAACCTTTGGTGGGGTCAAATTTTTCTACTCCCCGTTGCATCCCAATACTACCTTCTTGGATTAAGTCGAGTAAATCGACATTGCGCTTAATGTACTTTTTGGCAACAGACACAACTAAACGCAGATTGGCTTCTACCATTTTACGTTTAGCAATTTCACCTTCAGCGATCGCTTCATTTAACTCTACTAGTTCTAGTTGTGCTGCTGTTGCCCACTCTTCTAAACTGGGTTGACGATCTAACTGATTAGCAAGATTATCTCTCACCTCATACAACGCGGTACATTTTTGTACCTGTTTCCCATAATGAATCTCTTCTTCATGGGTGAGGAGTGGCACACGGCCAATCTCACGCAGGTAAGTCCGCACGAGGTCTGTGGGTGTCTGAGCCGTCTTCATGGCGCTACTCTTTGGTGATGATGGGTTTGCTGGTAGTGTCATTAGCTGATAAATGCCTTGGGATGTTGCCATCCAGGTACGCTGGAAAACTACGCTAGGGTTTGGGATTTACACGCCCGATCAACTCGGCTGCTTATATTTAATCAATATTAGGCTTCTTAACTGCTAGACGTTACAGTTATTTCCTAGTAATTACAAGTACCGACAGTTAGATATAAGGTAGTATGTCGAACATTTTTGGTTTTATGAGAATTATTAATAATTGTAACATTTATGAGAAAAGTTTGACTACCGAAAAACCCAAAATTTCCTGGTTACTTCAGGGGTTAAAATGCCGTAATTATACTTAAAAAATTATGTATGAAGCTCTGGAAATCAATTCTCTAGGGAAGAAATCGCTTTCTCATATTTGTTAAAATATCTCAATGTTAACCATAATCTTTCTCCTATAATAATTGCTTAATGTTTCGGGGACTGGGGACTGGGGACTGGGGATTGGGGACTGGGGATTGGGGATTGGGGATTGGGGATTGGGGACTGGGGATTGGGTTGTTTACCTCCCCATCACCCCATCACCCCATCACCCCATCACCTAAGTTGGACAGTATTCTTGAATGACTTTTACATCTAAGGTTGTGTTTTGCAGAGAACGGATGGCGGCGACTGTGGCTCTAGCGCCAGCGATAGTAGTAATAATGGGAATTTTGTAAGCTAAGGCTGTACGACGAATCAACTGTCCATCGGTGCGGGCTTCTTCTCCTGATGGTGTATTGATGATTAGCTGAATTTGCTGATTTTTGATCGCATCGACAACATGAGGACGACCTTCATGGAGTTTGAGTATGGACTCAATCTTTAATCCTTGTTCCTGAAGGAATTGGCGTGTACCTTGGGTAGCCATGATATTGAAACCCAGGTTGATAAATTCTTTGACTACATCTACAGCCAGAGATTTATCGCGATCGCTCATGGAAACAAATACAGTACCCTTGAGAGGTAACTTTTCCCCTGCACCCATTTCCGCTTTCGCAAAAGCCCGGCCAAAATCGCTATCAATCCCCATCACTTCGCCTGTTGAGCGCATTTCTGGTCCTAAGATGGTATCTGTACCAGGGAATTTATTAAAGGGTAAGACGGCTTCCTTCACTGCAATATGAGAGGGAATAACTTCTTGTGTAAAGTTCAATTCCTCTAAGGTTTTACCCGACATAATTAAGGATGCGAGTTTTGCCAGTTGTACACCTGTAGCTTTAGAAACAAAAGGCACAGTGCGGGATGCTCTGGGGTTAGCTTCCAAAATGTAGACTTGGGGAGAATAACTATTTGCACCGACTACCGCAAATTGAATATTCATCAAACCTACAACAGACAAAGCTTGTGCTAGTTCGACTGTCCAAGTACGAATTTGATTGAGAACGGCTGGGGATAGGGAAATAGACGGTAAGGTACAAGCCGAATCTCCTGAGTGAATACCCGCTTGTTCGATGTGTTCCATAATGCCACCGATTACGACTCTGCCAGTATGGTCAGCGATCGCATCGACATCAACTTCAATGGCATTTTCTAAGAATTTATCAATTAAAATGGGATGGTCTGGTTCTACCAGCACGGCAAAAGTCATGTAGCGTTCTAACTCTGCATCAGAATAGACGATTTCCATCGCTCTTCCTCCCAATACATAGCTAGGACGCACCACCACAGGATAACCAATGCGTTTAGCGACAATTAAAGCATCTTCATAACTTCTGGCTATACCATTAGGCGGTTGAGCAATATTTAATTTGTTGAGAATCTTTTCAAATCGCTCCCGGTTTTCAGCCATGTCGATAGAATCGGGAGATGTACCCCAAATTTGGGGAATGGGAAAATCAGGACTAGGAACAGGACATTGGTAAACATCACCATTCGCTAGTTGCTCTAAATATTGCTGTAAGGGAACTGCTAATTTTAATGGTGTTTGTCCCCCAAACTGGACAATTATTCCCACCGGGTTTTCGGTGTCGATGATGTTGAGAACGTCTTCCTTGGTTAACGGCTCAAAATACAAGCGATCGCTTGTATCATAATCTGTAGAAACCGTTTCAGGATTAGAATTAACCATGATTGTTTCATACCCTGCACCATGTAAAGCATAAGCAGCGTGACAACAACAATAATCAAACTCAATTCCTTGACCAATGCGGTTTGGCCCCCCACCCAAAATCATCACCTTGGGTTTGGTGGTGGGTAAAACTTCCGTTTCTTCTTCGTAGGTAGAATAGTAATAAGGAGTTAGAGCTTCAAATTCAGCCGCGCAAGTATCCACAGTTTTGTAAACTGGAATCACTCCTAAGTTCTTGCGGTAAGCCCTAACTTCATCTTCATTGGTTTTAGTAGCATAGGCTATTTGGCGATCGCTAAAACCATCCCTTTTGACAGCATACATTTGCTCTTTTGTCAACTGCTTTAAGGGAGTGCGTTTCAGAAATTTCTCCACTTCTAGCAGCTGTTGTAATTTATCTAAAAACCACGGGTCAATAGCCGTAAGTTCATAGATTTCTTCATTACTCATTCCTAGTTGCATCGCATGACGGACTGCAAAGATGCGTTCTGGGTTTGGTGTCCGCAATTGAGCGCGAATTTGTTCACCACTGGGTAATTTTTCAGCTTTGTCACAACCCCAACCAGCGCGACCGGTTTCTAGAGAACGCAATGCTTTTTGGAAGGATTCGTTAAATGTCCGTCCAATGGCCATTGCTTCCCCGACAGACTTCATTTGGGTAGTTAGTACAGGTTCAGAACCGGGGAATTTTTCAAACGCGAAACGGGGAATTTTTGTCACCACATAATCAATTGTCGGTTCAAAGGAAGCGGGGGTTTTCTTGGTGATATCGTTTTGCAGTTCATTCAAGGTGTAACCCACAGCTAACTTAGCCGCTATTTTGGCAATGGGGAAACCTGTGGCTTTGGAAGATAAAGCAGAACTGCGGGATACACGGGGGTTCATTTCAATGACGACTACATCCCCATTGACAGGATTTACCGCAAACTGAATATTTGAACCGCCGGTTTCTACGCCAATTTCGCGGATAATTTTAATCGCCATATCCCGCAACCGTTGATATTCTTTATCGGTGAGGGTTTGGGCAGGGGCGACGGTGATAGAATCGCCTGTGTGAATCCCCATTGGGTCGAGGTTTTCGATGGAACAGATAATGACTACGTTATCTGCTAAGTCACGCATGACTTCTAGTTCATATTCTTTCCAACCTAGCAAAGATTGGTCAATGAGAATCTGAGAAACGGGACTGGCATCAATCCCTACTTGTGCCATTTCTTCAAATTCTTCTTTATTGTAGGCTATACCGCCTCCTGTACCACCCATTGTAAAGGCAGGACGGATAATGAGAGGATAAGAACCAATCCGTTGTGCGATCGCTTTTGATTCTGCTAAAGTCGAAGCTGTACCACTAGGACAGACTGCTACCCCAATTTTGTCCATCGCTTCGTTAAACAGTTTTCTGTCTTCGGCTTTTTCAATTGCTGGTAATTTCGCACCAATTAACTCAACGTTGTATTTTTCCAAAACACCATTTTTCGCCAAAGCTACAGCGAGGTTAAGGGCGGTTTGTCCTCCCATTGTTGGTAGTAGGGCATCAGGTCGCTCTTTAGCGATGACTTTTTCTACTATTTCTGGTGTCAGCGGTTCAATATAGGTGCGGTCTGCTGTTTCTGGGTCGGTCATAATAGTGGCTGGGTTAGAATTGACCAACACCACTTCATAGCCTTCTTCTCGTAAGGCTTTACAGGCTTGAGTTCCAGAATAATCAAATTCACAGGCTTGGCCAATGACAATTGGACCTGAACCTAACAGAAGAATTTTTCGGATATCTTGACGACGAGGCATAGTTTTTACTTTAGATCAAGAAAATAGAAATCTTGACTATTTTAAGGGTCTTTACACCCGATCATCTTATTTGTTACGAAGTTTTCCTGGTTCTGATCATGGAATGGGGTTTAGAGTGTGCTATGTGGAAAAAATACAGGAAAAACTCACCATAGATGAGATAGCACCAAGATAGAACTCAGAAGTTGAGATTTTTTGGCATAATTCCTCACAAAATTGCGAAAGTTTCCTGACTGGTTTTTACTCAAATGAAAGTTTATTTAATGATGTTCAGATTTTATACCCAAGCTTTGGCAAATTATTTCTATTGTGTGCATAAAATTAACTAGAAATAATTCTCAACTACAGTTCTTAATGGTTTTTTTGATGTCTCTAATCAGCTATATATCTTTAGTTGATTTTATGATAGTTAATTCTCGATGTTTATCATAAATTTATGACAAATATTGTTGCTAATTAATTATTCAATATTTTAGATTAAAATCAATAATTTTCATGAGCTAAGATTAAAAATGACAGACAGGAATAAATTCTCCTATCTGCCAATTTTCTTTATATTCACATAGCTGATACAGCTAAATTTTAAATCTGTCTAAATAAGCAGATTGAAAATTATCTAAAGTTTAGTTTGCAGCAGGTTGAACAAAACCCAAGGTTAAACTATCTTTAGCTAAAAAGTGAGCTAAATGGTAAGCTCTCTCTTCTGTCTTCAACAAAATCTTTTCGTAAAGATAACGTGTACCTCTGTCTCCCAAACTCTCAGCCTGAGCCGCTTGACGACGAATTACACCAATAATCGCTTGTTCTGCAACCAGGTCATTTTCTATCATCTTTCGGGAAGAAAATGTCCCATCTACTTCTGGTTCAAAGCAGCATAATTCAGCTAATTTGCTAAAACTAGCCACGGGTACACCACCCAAGCCATTTAAACGTTCACCAATTTCATGGATGTGATCTTGAATTTCTTTGTAGCTGGTGTTAAAAAATTCATGGAGTGAATAAAATTCTGCACCTTCAACCACAAAATGATGTTTTTGGTATTGCAAATATAATGCTTGAAAACTAGCTAGTACCACGTTAAATCCTTCAACGACTGGTGTAGTGACACTGCGATCCAGCAATACAGGATTGTCATATACTTGACCAAAATTTTGTAACAGAGTTTGAGTATCAGACATTGTTCTCCTCGCTTTTTAGCAGTTATGATTTTTAACTGCTGATTTTCTCTATATTAACATTTTCAGAATTCATCGCAAGTCTATTAAATCTGACAGAATTTATCATTTTTCACGGCTACAAGTATCTATTTTCTGCTCAGGTTGGTACTAAATATTAAATTTATCTGTATTTGTGTAACATTTATATTGACTTTATTGACAAAGTATGTATTGATTTGACGTGGAGCGGTGGTAAAGATTTCCTGAAAATTTTTTGCAAATTTAATGACAATAATTTGCACTTACGCTATTCTTATTTATAAGGTTCAACTCAGACAAACTCCCCAAACCAGGGAGTCAATATGTTGTGTTTACTGCAAGTTTGTTGCACTTTGAGGGTAATTCGCTTGAAATCTTTTAGTTCAGAAGCAGAAATAAGGCACATTGTAGAAGTGAATTGGTCAGACCGTTGGCAAGTTTATCAACGTTTAAATGAGTTAAATATTCCTTGTCGTTGTGAGATAAACCAACCATTGCAAGTAGAAATTGCTAATCCACAGGTAGCTGTACAGCTTTGGAGTGTGGTGAGACAATTTAAAGCTTCTCGTCAAGATTTAATTTTTACTCTTGAAAATTCTTGGCGGATTCGCTAACAATTTTTTTAATGCCTTAATAAATTGTGTTGTTTAAAAATAGGTCAAAAAAAATGAGTGTATTCTACAGTAATGAAGTGACGGAATTTTGCCTTGAGGGTAGATTTTTAGATTTTGTGATTAAAGACGGTTATAAGTTAAAAGGCTTGTTATTAGCGACTGCTGAGGGTGAATGCTATGTAAAACTAGCCAAACATTTACGAGTAGCTTTTGATTTGCGTCTACCGCGTGGAACTTGGTTGCAAGTTGTCGGCACTAAAACGTATGATTCTAAAAACGATCAGGTAATGCTGAAAGCTGAACGGGTAATGGCTGCAAGTTCTCAGATAGAAGTAGTGTCTCCATCACCAGCTGCAAATAAACCTAAACCAGCGAAGACACAAACTATTTTAATGTGTCAAAAATCGGATTGTATGAAACGCAGTGGTAAAGCGTTGTGCAAGGTGTTAGAATCAGAGTTGAGCGATCGCGGTTTACAAGATACAGTTAATATTAAAGGTACTGGCTGTATGAAAAATTGTAAGGCTGGACCTAATTTAGTGATGCCAGATAAAACTCGTTATACAAAGGTTAAACCTGAACAAGTTTCTATTTTGGTAGATAAGCATTTTGGTAAAGATGTGGAAATAGAAAAACGGCAATTTATAGAAGTTTAATTATAACTTTAATTATTTGTCTGAATCAGGATATCCAGGATTTAAGGATTTACAGGATGTTTGATTTTCTTTCATTGATGATTTTTGGTATTTAATTATTTGTCTAAAAAAAAGAAAATTTTTTGAAAAATAAATTTAGCTTATTTGACTGAGAATAAATAAAATACAATTGATTAAAATTGATTAAAGATGATCTAATTAATATCATCTAGTCAAAAAATCATAGTATTCAAATAACATCCTGTAAATCCTGATTCTGACAAATAAAATCATCAATATCATTTTACATTGTTGTGAGTCAGAGACTCACTTTTTGCATTCCCAGTCTGAGACTGGGAACAAGAAAAAATAACATCCTCTACATCCTAAAATCCTGGATATCCTGCTTCTAACAACTTACTCCCCTTTCAATTTCAAAGCCTCAGTAGTTGACATCCCCTCATTCTGAAGACCAAAATAAGATAAAGCCGCAGCAGCTTCCGCACGAGTCACCGCTTTTTTAGGTTGAAAAAGTGTCGTATAACCAAACACTCTTCTAATATTTGATTGTTCCGCATTTTGAAAATCAGCTAAAATTGCTCTTAATGCTTTAGGATCAATTTTTTCCGTATCTTGAAAACCCCAAGTTTGTTTTACTGCTTCCAAATTAGCATTAGGTAAAGCTTGACGAGTATCTAACGGAACTTTCCACATTAAGAGATTTTCCCTAGTTAAAGGTGCATCAGGACGAAATAAAACTGCTGTTGCATCTCCAGATAAATTACTAGGAATTAATCCTGCTTCTGCTAATCCTTGAATAGCTGGAAAATCAGGATCTTTTGCGGAAATATCTCTAAAAGCTGGTTGTGTACTTGTGGATGCTAAACGAATTTTTTTAGCTGGATTATTAGCATACATCACATTATTTGCTGCTACTAACCAACGGGCATATTCTCGGCGAGTAACGATTTTATCGGGTGCAAATTCTTGATTATTGGTAGTACCAGAATCGCTGTTACTTGGTTTTGATACAATTGATAAAATACCCAATTTTGCTAGATCTTCAATTTGTTTACGCCATTCTGGAGGGACTTTATTTAAATCATTAAATTCTGTAGGTTCTAATATTTCAACTTCGTTATTGACTGCGTTATTTGGTGACTTAGCAATATTAGTATCGGGTAACATTGGTCCAATAAATTGAGAATCACCAGATGGGGAAACTGTACCGGAATTTGTATTTATGTTAGGTTTCGTTGCATCAACACTATTAGCTGCATATTCAATGAGGATATCTGTTGCTGTTTGTGGTTGATTTGGTGCGTTATTAGTAACTGATTTTGGTTTAATCTCCACTTTCAACAACAAGTCATTACGCTGCACTTCAAAAGCGCCTTCTAGGTCATCTTTTGGTTGTTGTAAAACTTGCCAATTTTTATTTTGAAACTCGCTCCGATAAAAATTAGCAATAAAATTACTAGGGTCTGAACTTTGCCACCGAGTTAAACTTTTATTGTCTGAATTATTAGCAGGTTTAATTTCTTCTAAACTGGCATTAGGATATAAGGGAATTTCTTTAGGAAAGTCAGCAGGTAACTGAATTTTAGGTGCAGTTGATATTTCTTGATTCTTAGTTTCACCAAAAACCGCAGGATTGCTTTGCAGTTTGGCATCCGCTGCTAAAGACTGTTCCAAATTTTTAGCTGCTGGTCCATTAGCACAGGCTGTTAAGGTAGAGAGTAAAACAGCCATACTGAGAAAGATAGCTGGACGTTTAAAAGATATCACAGGACACTACAAATCTATTTTCAATTCCTACCCTAGCATTTTAGTTATCAGAGAACAGGGAACAAAGAATAGGCAAAAGTTGATGAATTGTCCCCAATCCCCAATCCCCAATCCCTAAGCAAAAATTCTCGTGTTGATGAATTTACAGCTTGTAGTCTAGCATCCAATTTTGCTAACGGTATATCACATATATTGACTATAAAGCCATAATCTATTCCTTGAGGCATCAACTGAAAGTTATCATCTTAGGTTGTTTTCAAGATTTCAGGATTTACGCAACTGGTACATTGGTAGGGTGGGTCAGATATCAACAATCTGTTTATTTGCAAGATTTATGCAGTCTGATGCACCCTACAACAGATTTTTGTTGTGAAACGCAGCTTTAGTCCTAGATTTGATTGGCAGTTCTGAGAGTGATGATAGTTTCTTTCGGTAGTGTGATGCCTTAGGCGAGCGCAGCTATCGCAGGTTGCACAGACGGTCTATAGTTAGTTATGGCTGTTTTCGCAGAGCTACCCACTACTGGCAATGGAGATGAAGTTAAATTTGTTTCCTTGTTAGAGAAAGCTGTTGCTGCCAGCCAACGGATCTGATTTTGTTTGGGGTCTGGGCTGCTCAGTGCTTGCTCAAATCGAGCAATTAAATGAATCTGCTGCTGTACTAGCTGCATGGCTTTGGTATAAAATATATTATCTCCTTTTGCTGAATCAGGACGTTGACTCAGGTCTAAGGTCGACTTATATTCCATAGCTAAGGCAAAGCTAGGAGTAAAAGTTAGCGTCAAAGGCAGCAAAAGTCCCAAAAAGATTTTTCTCATATCAAAAATGCCGATCTGATTGATGGGTATATGAAAAATCTAAAATAGATATTAAATTGGAAGAAAACAACGACCATCGACAACCGTCAGTTTATTTTACTTTCTGTAAAGCGTCGCCAGGTTGTTACCAGTGCTGAAACAAGATGACATGCAAGTTTCCCCGGATCAGCCTATCTATTCTGAGGCTCCACTCCAGCTGTTGCTATTTGTCGATGGACGGCCAAAGTCCCGACAACAGGTACAGCGAATACGCGCCTATTTAAGAGATCTAGAAGCCGAGTATAGTTTTGAACTGCAAATTATTGATGTCGGGCAACAACCGTATTTAGCGGAACATTTTAAATTAGTGGCAACGCCCGCTTTAGTTAAAATTCATCCAGAACCTCAACAGACTCTGGCTGGCAGTAATATCATCGCCCAATTAAAAAACTGGTGGCCTCGTTGGCAAACTGCTGTGGATGCATTATTAAAATTACAGGAAGACTTACAAGATCGTCAGAATGAGAATGGGCGCGTAACAGCGACATCTACAATACATTCTGTGGCTGTTTCTGCGGAGTTGATCAAACTTTCTGATGAAATTTTTAACTTGAAGCAGGAAAAAGAGAAACTTCAAGAACAGTTAAAATTTAAAGATCGGGTGATGTCAATGTTGGCACATGATCTCCGCAATCCTTTAACTGCTGCTGCAATAGCAATAGAAACGCTGCAAACTAACTATAATCCAGAAAAGGGAGAGTTTCAACGTCTCAAGCCGGCAATAACTGAGCATTTACTCAAGCAAGCCCGTAGTCAAACACGAATAATTGATCGCATGATTGCCGACCTGTTGCAAGTCGGTCGTGGCAATGATACAGAATTTCCGATTATACCACAAAAGTTGGAGTTAGCTAAAATTAGTCTGGATGTACTGGAAGAATTGCGCGATCGCTGTATTGCCAAATCTCAAAAAATAGAAACAGATATCCCCAATGACTTACCCTCTGTTTATGCTGATCCAGAACGCATTCGTCAAGTTTTGGTAAATCTGTTGGATAATGCTATTAAATACACCCCTGCTGGTGGCATCATTAGTTTAGCTGGACTACACCGCACTACCCAAAAAGTACAGTTTAGTATTGGTGATAATGGTCCAGGTATTCCTCCAGAAAACCGCGATCGCATCTTTGAAAATCATTTCCGTCTACAACGTGATCAAGGAACAGATGGTTATGGAATTGGTCTGGCTTTATGCCAACGCATTATTTTAGCGCACTATGGTCAAATTTGGGTAGATTCAACCCCTCAAGGTGGTGCGTGGTTTCATTTTACTTTACCAGTTTATCCTTTTTAGCTTTAATTATCCATTTAATAAATGCCAAATCCATTAATGTATGAACAGGACAACTTTGTTGTTCTAGAAACAAACCAACCTGAACAATTTCTGACGACATCAGAGTTATTAGAAAAGTTAGTAAATACTTTACAGCAACTTACAGTTGATGACTTACCTCCTGATGTCAAAAAATTGCGGTCAGTGTTAGAGCAAGCACAATATTTAATAGATACTAGTTGTGAGTTAGATGTTGGACCAGGAAAGTATTTACAGTGGTATGTAGTGCGGTTAGAAAAGTGATTGGGGATTGGGGATTAGGGATTGGGGATTAGGGATTGGGGATTAGGGATTGGGGATTAGGGATTAGGGATTGGGGATTGGAGATTGGGGATTAGGAAAAAATATTACCAATTACCAATTACCAATTACCAA
>NZ_JAYGHA010000019.1:86841-118166 GCF_034931405.1 Anabaena sp. UHCC 0451
TACTGTTGATTAGTAGTAATTAACTCCAGTTCAATTCTATCTTCGCCAGGTTGGGTAATTTTTACATCAACATTAGGAGCAAAGTATTTGCTCATTTTTTCCAGCTTTTGTAACCAAATATCCAGAGGTATGAGAGGTGAATCAAATTCTAAAATGAGGCTATAAGCACCGTTTACTTCTGTTTCTCTTAAACCAGTCACAACTGGTCTTTTTTCATCACTTGGACTTAGCTCTAAATAAATCAGCGCCCGATCTAAATGACCCTCTTGTCCGTAGCAAAATCTTGTGATATCCGTGCGGATTTTATTTTGAGTTACAGTTGCTTGCTGTTTTCTGAGCGCCAATACTGATGGTGTAGTAGGTTGACTAAAAGGTATGGGCTTGAGTTCATTGGCTTTGAGTGCTAAACCTCCCAACAAGAGAGGAAAGCCATAAAAAAATCCAACCAGGTTGAGAGTCGCATTATCAGCAGCATAGGCCACGAAACCGCCTATGGTTAATATGCTACCCAAAGTTAAACCGAGTGTTCCCAAAGAAATTTTGCCCAGCATGATTTAAGGTATTTATCATTTCTTAACATCTTACCAAAAAAATGGGTCGAAAGCCTTGCCCTTCTAGGGTGGGGAGTATGTCAACTAAATTCTGAATAAAGTCTGAATCAGGATTTCCAGGATTTTAGGATTTACAGGATGAAGATAAAAGTTTTATCCCTAATTATCAATATTTAATTATTACAAGATAGTTCTTCCTTATTTATTTAAGGATAACATATTTAAAACTTGTTGTCAACACCTTTATTTATCTTTTCGCGTCCAATTGGGTTCTTCAGATCCCCGACTTCTTGAAGAAGTCGGGGATCTTGTGGGATCTTAGATTATGCTAATTAACTAAACAAGAAGTTAGCACCTAATAGATTGACATTTACATCAGCAGCAATAAAACCTGTTGTACCCGATAAAGTCGCTAATAACTGACCAGTGCCAAAACCAGAATTACCAATTGTGCCATCACCAATGCGTAGGAGAGTATTAGCACCTGATATCACCACATCAAGATTAGCAATACCTGTAAACTGGATTTTATCACCACCCACACCACGCACAAACTGATAAATGCTATCTGCACCATCACCAGAGGCATATTTAACGATATCTACAGCAGCATCATTTAAACCCAAATAGAGTTTATCGTTACCAAGTCTACCAGTGAAAATATCTGCACCTGCTTTACCGTTGAGGGTATTAGCTGCGGCGTTTCCTGTGATGATATTATTCAGGGTATTACCAGTGCCATTAATAGCAGATGTACCTGTTAAAGTCAGGTTTTCTAGGTTATTGCCTAATGTGTAGGTTATAGTGCTGAAAACAGTATCAGTTCCTGCATTAGCCGCTTCGGTGATAGTATCTGCGATATTATCCACATAGTAAGTATCATTACCCAAACCACCAATTAAGGCATCTGCACCTGTACCACCGTCGAGGGTATCATTACCATTACCACCATATAAATCATCATTGCCGACTAAACCGTAAAGTTTATCACTTCCATCTAAGCCGTCAATCCGATCTGCATTAGCTGTACCATTGAGGGTATTGTTAGCGGCTGTCCCTGTAATGGCGTTTTCTGCAATGTTGTTAATGGTGATGGTGAGTTGTTTGTCGTAAAATAATCCACCTTGGTCTGTGGTACGAACTCGAATGCTATAACTATTTTTGGCTTCAAAGTTAAAACTAGCTTTGGTTTTGATTTGAGAACCACTGATGGTAAATAAATTGTTATTGGTTGCACCTGTACCACTAACTAAGCTATAGGTGAAAGTATTACCTGTATCTGGGTCGGTGGTGGTGAAGTTGCCAACTACTGTACTAATAGGTTGATTTTCGGCAATGCTGCTGTTAGATAGGGTGAGGTTTGTTGGTGCTTGGTTTATAGTAAACTCACTCGTGGTGGATACACCAGAGTCTGTTAATATGGCAACATTCAGTGGAGAAATTGTGTAGCGAGTTCCCCGATTGTAAACTACCCCGTTCATAAGATCAGAAATTAAGTCGCTACCTGGTCTTGGTGAGTTATTACCTAAATGAGAGAAATTGCCAAATGTCAAGGGAACTTTATCGCCGTAAAGAGCAGTGGCTTTGGGACCTATAAAAAAGAAATTGTTGCCATCAAATATAGTTTGTTCGTCGAATGTAGATTGATAGTTTCCAGGAAATGTTCCATCAAAACTATTTCGCCATCCATTAAAGGCAAAAGCATGACCCAACTCATGGATAAATACAGTAAGAGCATCCGTTTTGTTGTTTGGGACGATAGCAGTTCTTACTGATGGATCGGGATCAAACCATAGTTCATTAGTCAGATAATTAGGATTAAAGTTTAACTCAATGTCAGGAGTGATTCCATTAGGATCGATTCCTGTCCTAATTTCTGCTGCTGCACCTTGCTCGAATACGTTAAATATTCCGTTATTGCGGACGAAAGATGAGGTTAAACTTCCCCCAGTAGCTCTTGGAATACTATTAGAGAAATTAACAACTACTTCTAAACTTGCACTGCCTTGAATGTATTTAGCCCAGTTTAAACCAGCAGCAGATATGTGAGATTGTATGACAGAATAAAAGGGTGTAAATGCACCTGTTGGATCGTTTATGGTTGTATTAAAATTTAGGGTTGCTGCTTGTTCAACAGTGATAGATTCCCCATCAATAGAAATCACTGTACGATCATCTTCTGCTTGAATACGAGCCAACCCAGCCGCACTTAAATTAACTCCTAGCACTAAAGCAGAAAATAATTCCCCCTCATCACCAGCACTATCCAAAGTATTGATCTGAGCATCGACAAAGTGTCCATATTCTTCTAATATCACCGCCAATAAAGACTGCTGGCTCGCCGTTGTTACAAACTGGCTTGATAAATAAATTTTATTCGTGCTGATTGCGTATGCCCCATTCGCACTGCCCAAAACATCGCTACTCACCACCTCAATAGTTGGAAATTGACGAAAATCACCAGCCAGCCATTGAGAACGAAACAACTGAGCCAAGATGTGATTGTATTGATTCCCAAAAGCCTCAGCGAAACGCTCCCAAAAACTGTCTGATCCAGCAAAGGCAGTTAATTGGTCATAAACCATAGTTAAAATGCTAGTAAATGGGGGTTTAAATACTCCCTGATAGGTGTTGATGGTGTCTGCACGAAAAATGATATCCGACAAATAAGGTAGAGACGTTCCATGGAACGTCTCTACATCTGTAACGGGAATATTAACTTCTAATTCCCAATTTCCCCCTAAAGCTGCATTTCCCGTTTTTGTGGCTGACGCGCTAATGGTTGCGTTGGTAATCTCATGTAACTTGCTAATAAATTCTTCTCCAGCATCCCCCGCAGCGACGTTACAACCATAGAGTAAAATGTTCTGGCTTTGCCAATGCGGCAATAAAGCAGCATATTTACTGATATTTTCTAAATTCAGTTGACTATTTCCTAAATACAAACATCCTGGAGAACCGTGGGAAACGATGTGAATGGTGGTAATTTGGGGATGTTGTTGTAAAAATTCGGTAATTTCCTCAATCCCGTCTCGATTTTGGGGAAGGATGACTGTTTTTACTCCTTCTACAACTCCCGTCTGTAGGGTTTGGTAGTCGGAAACTGAGGAGTCAATAAAGACAACGGTTTGAGGATTGTGATTTGGTAAATAGTTGTTAAGCATGAATATTTCCGTCCCTGACAAAAAAGTATAGTTTCTATTGCATTAGGGTAGAGATTTAGCATTTCTCAACCCCTAACATATCTTTAGCGATTTTAATACAGATAGGTTGAAGTAACAACAATATACTGATAAATTTAACTATGCGCTGCTTGTAGTCAGCAATGCAGCCTATGGAGAATATTGTTTGATTGAGTAGATCAGCCCATTTTGCGTTAAGTTTAATTAAGAACATTCAAAGATGGGAATAAAAACTATGGATTTGCAAACAATTAAAGAACGAATTAAGTCAGTTAAAAATAAACGTGAATACCTGTTGAGTTTACTGGAACAACCCAATTTAGGTACTTTGAGAGTTGATGTCAATCAAGCTTTAGAAGAATTAGATGATTTAATGGATGAATTTAAACGCACCATTCCCGAAGCTGAAGCTAATTAAGCGAGAATAAATTCATACTAAAATATACGTCGGCAAACGTATTTTTACGTAAAAGCCGACGCTCTTTATTTTTATAAACGTAAAATTTTAGCCTATAAATGAATTGTTTATAGCACGCTGGCCTAGCTGTCTAACTAAAGCAATGAGTTCAGTGGTCGGTGCATCTTTTTTGCAAACGTCATCAAAGGTAGACATTGCCTTTGTTTGCTGTAAATGTGCATCTTCTACTGAAGAGTAAGCGAGGATTTGAGTATTTGGAGATATGGATTTAATATAAATAGAAGCACACCAACCATCCATAATTGGCATATGTAAATCTAGCACAATTACGTCAGGTCGAAAAAATCTGGCCATTTCTATAGCTTCTTGACCATTACTAGCTAACCCTACCACTTGCATATTTTCTTGGCAAGAAAAAGCTAATTGTAGGCTTAAACGAGTTAGTTCGTGATCATCAACTAATAGAACGCGCAACAAGGAAGACTCACAGGACACCATTAACATTCCCACCAAACACAAAATTATATACAAGAGTTTTTATAGTTTAGGGGAGTAAGTGCCATTCTTGACTCTATCCTACGGTTGAATAAATAGAGTTTTTTGATGAAGTAATGATGAAGTCAGAGGGAACAGAAAAAACTCATGTTTAAAAACATTATAGCAATCGTTGATATCCAGATCCCCGACTTCACCAGATCAATTTATCATTTATGGACACAATAAATCAAAGAAGTCGGGGATCTTATCTGTTCCCTGTTCCCTGTTCCCTGTTTATGTGATGCTGGTAGAACGTAAAGCCATAGACATGAGAATTTTTTGGGAATTAGCTTCTGAACAATCATCACCAGGTCGTCTTTGAATATAACTACCATCAGATTGTAAATCCCAAGCTTGACGGTTATCTGCTAACATAATGCCCATGATTTCTTGCAAATCTTTAGCAATATCTTGGTCTCTAATGGGAGTGATAACTTCAACTCGACGATCTAGATTACGACGCATCCAATCAGCACTACCAATAAATATTTCTTCTTGGCTATTGTTGTAGAAGTAAAAAATGCGGGAATGTTCTAAAAATCGGCCGATAATGCTGATGACGCGAATATTCTCACTGATATCTTTGAGTCCAGGACGTAAGCAACAGATACCTCTGATAATTAGATCAATCTGCACACCGGCGCGGGAAGCTGCATATAAAGTGGCGATAATTTCGGGATCGACAAGGGCGTTCATTTTAGCAACTATACGGCCAGAAAATCCTTTTTGGACATTTTCGATTTCGCGGTTAATCAGTTCGAGAAAGCGATCGCGCATATTTACAGGTGCAACTAAAATTTCCCGATAAATTTTTTGGCGAGAATATCCAGTCAAAAAGTTAAACACATCTGTTAAATCAGCGCCTAATTCTTCCCGACAACTTAACAACCCTAAATCTGTATATAATCGTGCTGTTTTCGGGTTATAGTTTCCAGTTCCAATATGTACATAACGGCGGATTCGGTCTTTTTCTCGCCGCACTACCATGACAATTTTGCTATGGGTTTTCAGACCGACTAAACCATAGACAACATGAACACCAACTCTTTCTAAACGTCTAGCCCAGTAAATATTATTTTCTTCATCAAATCGCGCCTTTAATTCCACTAAAACAGAAACTTGTTTACCATTTTCCGCAGCAGCAATTAAAGCATTGACTATGGGGGAATCACCGGAAGTTCGGTAAAGAGTCATTTTAATGGCTAGTACATTTGGGTCATGGGCTGCACTAGTAATAAAACGGACAACTGTACCAGAAAATGATTGATAGGGATGATGTAGCAGTAAATCTTTTTCTCGAATGATAGAAAAGATGTCTTTTCCTTCTTCTATTTCCAATACATCTGGATCTATATTTGGTTCTTTAAGACGTTGTAAACGAGAAGGGATGACAGACTGACGCGGTGGTTCTTTGAGTTCTGGTAATGCTAAAGCCATAAAATACATTAAGTCTCGCAGTCCCAATAAACCATCTACTGGATAAACGTCATTTTCAGTTAATTCCAAATCTTGCAATAAGCGCGATCGCAAAATTTCTGGTGTTTGGGACTGAATTTCTAACCGGACTGGAGTTCCACCCATGCGGCGTTTCCGCAGTTCTTGTTCAATGGCTAATAATAAATCATCGGCTTCGTCTTCTTCCAGTTCTAGGTCAGCATCACGGGTAATGCGGAAAGGATGATATTCCTGAATATTCATGCCTGGAAACAGATATTCTAGATTGTGAGCGATCGCCTGTTCCAGAGGTACACCGATCCAATGTACGGATTTTCCGTTGTTTTCAATTCCTAAGTCTGATGGTAAAGGTATAAATCGCGGTAACACGCTAGGAACTTTGACTCTAGCAAAAAATTCTTCTTCCGTATCTGGGTTTTTGACCACAACAGCCAAATTCAAGCTGAGATTAGAAATGTAGGGAAAAGGATGGCTAGGATCAACAGCTAAAGGGGTTAGTACCGGAAATATTTGTTCTTTAAAGTAGTTATCTAAATAACTCCGCTGTTTGGGATTCATTTCTATGTATTTAATGAGATGAATACCATGATCTACTAACAGCGGTTGGAGAACTTCTTCAAATTGTTCGTTTTGTTTTTTGACTAACGGACTCAGGTTTAACTGAATATCATCTAATTGTTGTTGCGGTGTGCGACCATCAGGAGTTACAGGGTTGACCTTTGCTTCTACCTGTTGCTTTAAGGCTGCAACTCGCACCATAAAAAACTCATCTAGATTAGAACTAAAAATAGCTAAAAATTTGAGGCGTTCTAGTAGCGGTGTGCGTTCATCACAAGCCTCATGTAATACTCTACTATTAAACTCTAACCAGCTTAATTCGCGGTTAATATAGTATTGTGAATCACTTAAATTAATGGTGGTGTTGGTCTTTTTGGGTTTTGGCATGATTTTTAGAGGCTAGTAGATGTCGCGCAGCAAACTGGAGAAGAATTAAGGAGTCAGGAGTTGTAGGGGCGTATCCCTGACGGGAACTAGAAGCATCAGCGATGTAAGGGCGAAGCATTCGGAAGATCAACTAGGGAAAAAACCGATAAATTATCGCCCGAATGCTTCGCCCCTACTGTGGTTTAACTGAAGGAATGTAATTAATATAGTGAGTTTTGGTTAAGAGATATTTAACAATGCGGAAATAATGTTTCAAGCTACTCGTCGCCGTCTTGCCCTTTGGTACACTGCTGTTACTGCTATCTTACTACTCTTGTTTGCAACTGGAGTGTATTTATACGTCCGCAGCACTTTAGTAGAAAGAATTGATGATACTTTAAATCATGTAGTGGAAGTCGTAGAACGTTCTTTAGTCATTGAACCTGTTAATTTCCAACCTGATAAATTCCGTGTCAATGTAGAAGCAAGTTTTCGCAATAATACCGATGCAGCCGAAGATGATCATATTGACCTAGAATGGTTTAGCCCCACTGGTGAATTACGGTGGTCAACTTTTTCTGAAGCTTTAGATATTCCTATCCATGGTAATCGGATTGGTGAAACTGTGCGCTTGGTGGGGATGGGAGGATGGGGAGACTCAGAACTGCTGTTACGACAAGTTACCCATCGGGTAGAAATGGGAAGACAGGTTTTAGGTTATCTGCGCGTTAGTCATCCTTGGTTTGAAGTCACTAAACCGAGTCGTCAGTTGATTTTTGATTTGGCTTTGGGAATTTGGTTCATGGTGCTATCAGTAGCTGCGAGTGGTTGGTTTCTATCTGGTAAAGCGATGGAACCGGTGGGAGAGTCTTACCAACGTCTGAAGCAATTTACAGCTGATGCTTCCCATGAACTCAGAAGTCCGATAGCTTTAATTCAAACTAATGTACAAGTGGCGCTGACTGATTTAGAGTTAGAAACAGGTAGTATTTCTCATTATCGTCAACAATTAAAATTAGTAGAAAGACTCACCCAACGTTTGGGTCGGTTGGTAAATGATTTATTATTTTTAGCACGACAGGATAGTGGTATCAGTAAGGTTGTATTTTCATCTTGTCCTGTGGATGCTTTGTTAATGGAAGTGATGGAAGAACAACAACTTTTAGCTAAAGAAAAGCAAATTAACCTCAGTCTAAATTTAGTTGATCCTCCCTTAGAAATTGACCCAGAATTGCAAGAAAATTGGTTTACGGTGCTGGGTAATTGGGATGAATTGGTGCGGTTATGTACAAATTTGATTGGTAATGCTTTGCAATATACCCCAACTCAGGGAAATGTACAGGTTGAGTTAGCGAGAATTTCACCCATGCGGTATGTTGTTGCTTGTTTACAAATTAAAATCAGTGATACGGGAGTGGGTATTCCTGGTGAATCTTTACCAAGATTGTTTGATAGGTTTTATCGTGTAGATCCAGCGCGGACTCATCAAAGCCGGGAAAGTACGACTGGTTCAGGTTTGGGTTTAGCGATCGCACAAGCTATTGTAGAACATCATCAAGGACAAATTCAAGTTGATAGTATTGTTGGTAAAGGTACTACTTTCACTGTAATTTTACCAATCACTCTTGATAAGGGAATAGGGAATAGGGAAAATTCATACATGAAATAGGAGTTATGAACAAAAATATCCCCAAATTCTTGCAGAATTAAGGAATCTCAACCTCTATATATTCAACATTTGTTTCTTGAGGCAGATGGAGAAAAATGTATTTACTGATTATTGTATATACAGTTGCAAACAAAACCCACAATTTTAGTTTAGAAAAATATGCCAATTACTATCAGAAAAGATGTTACTTACACATTACTGAAAAAAATTAACGAAACTGGTCAGGGAATGCACGAAGTTCACTTTAACCAAGCTGAATTTCCTGATCAACAAATCACAATAGCAGATTTTTTGGGACATTTAGATTACTTAAATCAAAAGCATTATATCAATGCTGAATTTACAGGTAATGCTTACGCAACTCAAGAAGATGTTCCTAATGTAATTAATTCCCAGGAAATTGATTTGCGAATTGCCAATACTTACGGCGCACCGGATGGACCGTTACCGCATTTGATAACTTTTAAAAAAGCGGAAATAACGCAGAAAGGTCAGCAGCTATTAGAGAATTTAGCAACTAATCCGCCCACAGTATCCGAGGAAAATCAATCAGTAGCTATTGCTGACAAAGATTTACCTTTTTTAGAAAAAGTCATGGTTAAAAGTGGCTTAACAGATATTTTTGATGCGCGGGATTTAACGGAAGTTGTTTTTCGGGTGATGCGGGATTTAATGACCACAGAAGCTGCTGATAGAGTTGAAGCAGAACTACATGAACCAGCAGAGATAACTGAAGATAAATCCCTACAATTAGAAATTGCAGATTTATGGCATGACACTAATCCAATTGTGGCATTTTTAAGCCGTGTACGTCCACCGTGGCAAGGTCCAGGCATTTTTAAGATTGATAGCGATCGCTTTTTATTTCGAGTTGCCAATGAAGGAGGAATGCCATCAAATGTCAATGCAGAACAAGTAGTTAAAGCTGTATTTTCTGCCACAAAAGATGAATTGTCACCAGAACGAATTCAAGAAATTTCTACCTGGTTACCTGATAAAATTTGCCAACTTTGGGAAGAAGCTTAAGAAGGTGACAGGTGACAGGTGACAGAAGTTAGTTTGAAATTTTTAACTTACCTTTGGGGGTTAAAGTCCCCTGCTTCTACAAGCAGCGGGTTTTGTGTCGGGGTAAAATCCCCGTTGCAAAACGTAATTCTAAATTCTAAATTCTGCATTCTTTTAATTGTTTCCTCTTTGCATAATTACAGGAGCAAAAATAATGAATCTGCAAAAATATACTCAATTATTTGGGATTATTTGTGGTGGTTTACTAATTAGTTTACCAACCATTTCCCAAGTAGCGATAGCACAAGAAACAACCGCCAAAGTTAACCCTTGTCCCGGAATTTTCTACGAAGAACCACATAATTTTCGGGTGTTAGTTCCTGCCGGATGTCCTCCTAATGCTTTCACTCTCAGACTTATGCAGCTAGGAATAATCCCACTTTCTATTATTCCCTTACCAGATCCAAGTAGTTTAGGTGTTGGTGGTGAAGCACCTTCAGCACTTAATCCCAATCCTAGTATTTTTAATGAACCGCCTTATAATCTTTCCCAACGGGCGTTTCAGTCAGGAGGTGATGCACAGACTGTACCAACTCTTCCACCTTCGAGTAGAACGCAACTACCAGCACCAGAACAAAGACAAGATCCCAGTACAAGAATGGCTTTAGCAGATGGCAAAGCAAATATCAAGTTAATAAATAATACAGGGGCAAGCATCACTTATCAAGTAATTGGCGATACAGCACCACGCACATTAGAAGGTAAATCAGATGTCACTTTACGAGGTTTAAACACACCTATCACGGTGACATTTCAGCGGAAAGATAGAGGACTTTTGATGGTGACACCTAAACCTGGTGAAGAAACAGGAACTTTAGAAGTAACATTAAAAGAAACAACTGATGTCAACCAAGATAGAAGTGCAATGAGAATTCAATCAAATGGATCTGTTTTTTTGAATTAGTTGTTTGTCAGTGGTAATTATCGTGTAAGAATTCAGGTAAGGCGATAAGATCCCCGACTTCTTTTGTTTATTGTGTCCATAAATGATAAATTTATCTAGTGAAGTCGGGGATCTGGAGATGAACCATTGCTATAGCTGAATACTTACATTATCGTCCTTTCAATTCGTTCAGACTATTGATTAGTTTTGCCTCTTGTTTGATATCTTCTAATTTTTGCGCTAGGGAAAGTGCTTGTTGGTAAAAATTACGTGCTTTGACATAATCCTGAAGTTTTTCGTAAAGTTCACCGGAAGATACTAAATATTTTAATTCTTCCCTGGGGTCATTTAATAATTTAGCGATCGCAAATCGTTGTTCTATCAATTCCAAAGCCCGATCATAACGACCGACAGCAGTATGAGCCGTGACTAAACCATCAATTGCGCGTAATTGTCCAGGACGGTCAAAATTGATTTTAGCTGAACGCATTGCTGCCCCATAATTACCTATAGTATTTGGATAATCTCCTGCCATAAGATAGGCATCAGCTAAATTATTGAAAGTGTTAATTTCGCCAATAGCATCACCTGTTTGGCGACGAAAAATTAGGGCAGTTTCTCCTAATTTAATGGCTTGGTTATAGTCACCTAATCTTGTATATACTAGACTTAAATTACTGAGTGAAAGTCCTTGTCCTTCAATATTATCAAGATCACGAGCCATGACTAAAGCATCTTGAATAGTTTGTCCTGCGGCTTTTGATTCACCTTTTTGCAGTAACAAAGTACCGAGATTATTGAGTCCAAAAATCTGATTTTGGAAATCTTGATTATCACGAGCTATGCCTAAACGACGACGAATAGCATCTTCGGCATCTTTGAGATTACCTAATTGCAGATAAGCACCAGCTAGTAAATCATAAGTTAAACCCTGTGCTTTGAGATCACCAAGAGAGTGATAAATTTCTAATGCCTGTAATCCTGATTCAACAGTTTTCTCAACAGAACCAGAAACATACTGTTGTTTACCTAAACGCATCAATCTATCAGCTTCTTCTCTGGCTTGTCTGGTGTTTAATTGTTTGCCAATAGGATGATTTAATGGATTATAAAGTTGTTTGGTAATCTCAATAGCATTGGCATTTGTGGTGATGAACAAAGAAATAGATAATATAGCGAAAATAGTCCCATGTTTAAATTTATTAACTTGCTGTAAAAACAGGAAGTAATTTACATGATGAAGGCTATGACCTGATAATAAATGCCATTTTTTCATAACGCTTAACCGTAAAATTTTGGCTGTCAATCAAAGGTGTCAGCAAAAGAGTTTATTTTCATTTGCAAAATAACTACTGTCGCCTGAATACCTAAGTTAAGTTTAAATGCTTTCTTCACCTAAGTAAATCGTGCGAATATCAGCAGGTAATTTGTCTTCTAGCATACGATAACCTTCCTGGATAAAATTGGCTACTTCGGCAGGAGAAATTTTTTCGCCTTCAGCTTGCAAATAGGCAGCGATGCGAGTTTCGCTCCAGTGGAAGGTTTGAGCCATCAAAACAATTAAGCGTAATATTGGCGGTATTTGGTCTAATGCTTGTTCTATATAACACCATAATGGGGGTGAAGTATCTTTGAGTGAATAATGAATAGCCTCAGTAGGGGGTAATTTAATTTCATTAATGCAGAAAGCAGTCATGTTGATTAACCAGTTTTGCAGGGTTAACACTTCTTGTCCTGTTTCAGGGTTAGTTAAATAAAGTCCACCGAGTTCATAGTATATATGTCGCCAAGTAAGCGCAAATAGATAATCTGCCTGGACAGGCGATCGCGCTGAATGTTGAATTAAGGTGTAAACTATAGGGCTATAACGGCAAAAAATAACTGTAAAATACTTGCCTTGATCAGAATAGCGCCTAAATAGACTTAGTAGTTCCTGGTCACTCTGATGAAACAGAGACTTAACCAGAGGGTGATTAGCTTCAGGAAAGGAAGGAATTTGCACAAGCTTTTGAGTAGATTTTTTTAAATATACAGAGTAATGTTTCGGGATTAGGGATTGGGGATTGGGGATTGGGGATTGGGGATTAGTAAAATTCTTACCTGTTACCTGTTACCTGTTCCCTACCTCAAACTATGAGATAAACTAAAGAAGACGACAGTATGCTAGTCTTTATCGACAATACTAAAAGCGGCTCCTTTATACAATCTTCATTTATTCATGGTTATAGCAGCTAATTTGATACCTTTCCTGCTTAGTCCTGTGACTTTAGGCTCTTTCTTACCTTCCCTGCCCTTGGATAGCCTTTTTTCCACCCAAGGCATTATGATTATGCTGTTGGCGGCTTATGCTGGCGCTATGTGGATGTTTCTGACCAGCGCCCCCAAAGTCTATACTGTGATGGTGTCGGATTTGGAAATTGCCCGACAGTTGTATGAAGGGTTGCTAGATTTGCCCGCAGCAGAAGTACCTTTGCACTATTACTACAACTATGAACAAACTATTGGTGCAACAGGGATAGACCCGCTTTATATGTCTTCTAGTGCCAGTTGGTCAAATAAAGCGATGAGTAATGCCAACGATGGACTATGGTATCAATTAAAGAAAAATACTCAACTGCACATCATTACTGGTGCGAGTATTGGTGTTAAAAATCAACAGCGTCATGTTTGTTTTGACCATGATTGTTTGGAGTTGATTTTGATGCGTGTGGAAACACGAGGTTTAAAATTCAAAATTCGCAATCAAAAGCCTTTGAATTTTTTGGTAAAAGATTACGAAGGTCGCGTGATTGAATTGGCTGAAGTTGCTAATTAGTTATTCCCGGTGATAAGATCCCCGACTTCTGAGATCAATTTATCATTTATGGACACAATAAATCAAAGAAGTCGGGGATCTGGAGGGTTTCCGGATATGAAAGATTGCTATAGCTCAATACTTACGTCAATTCTTCGGCTTTATCTATGACTATCAAGTAACGCATGATGAGCAAAAATTCCCTTCAATTTCAAATTAGTAAAATCAATAAGAGCATTAATTAAATTCTGTTGTTCCAAACTTAAATCTAATGCTTCTAAAGCTTGATTAAGGTCAATACCTGTATGCAAATTATGAGTAAGTTGTCTCCGCTGTTCAGAATCTAAAGCAGCGACAATTTCTTTATTTCGGCGTTGACGGACTGCTTGAAGTTGTTGGCGTTCCTGGGGAGTCAAATCATCCTCAGAAAAAGTAATTGTATCCTGTGTATCTTCAGTTGATGCAATGGAAATTACTTGAGGAGAACTAAAAAAATTATTGGCGGAAGCTAACGTAATTCCTGGAAACAAGAAAGTACAGGCAACAATAAGCATCAACGCAAATAACCGTTGTGTCAATTTAATCATCATTTTGAAAAAAACCTAAATTAGATGTCAAGCTGAGGTATGAGTCAAACCCTGATAATTTTCCTACTTATAGGGACGGGGATTGGAGACTGGGTAAAATTTTACCAATTAACTGATTACCAATGACCAACAACCAGCCCTCAGACTGTCTCTATCTTGGGGGTGTAGTCAAGGGTATTATGTTTTCTCTATGACTAAACTCAGGAATTGATAATAAAGAAATATATATCAGTCATATTAGAATTACATTCTTTTATATT
Source organism: Anabaena sp. UHCC 0451 (assembly GCF_034931405.1). Lineage (NCBI taxonomy): Bacteria > Bacillati > Cyanobacteriota > Cyanophyceae > Nostocales > Nostocaceae > Anabaena > Anabaena sp. UHCC 0451. The sequence goes on from NZ_JAYGHA010000019.1 coordinate 101,167, forward strand.
TCCCAACTCAAGGCTATCATCAAAATCATTGCGAGAGGTGATATGTCATGAGTGAACAGATTTTGGAAACAGCAGCAGTTACTACCGTTACCCAAGATAGCGAAATTGATTTAGAGGCCGCTTTCCGGGAATCTCACATCCAAGACATTCTGGATAAGTTAGACCAGGAGTTAGTCGGGTTAAAGTCGGTCAAGAACAAAATTAAGGAAATGGCCGCTTTGTTGTTGGTTGACCGCATTCGTAAAGGTCTAGGTTTAAATGCTGGTGCGCCTAGTTTACACATGACTTTTTTAGGCAATCCAGGTATGGGTAAAACTACTGTAGCAATGCGAATGGCGGAAATTCTCTATCGTCTGGAATATATCCGTAAAGAGAATGTAATGTTAGTAACGCGAGATGATTTAGTTGGGCAAGGTATGGGACAAACAGCACCGAAAACTAGAGAAGTTTTAAATAATGCCATGGGTGGTGTTTTATTAGTTGATGAAGCTTATACTTTGTACCGTCCCGACTATCCTGGAGATTTTGGTTTAGAAGCCATTGAAATTCTCATGCAGGTGATGGAAAACCAGCGTGATGATTTAGTTGTGATTCTTGCTGGTTATAAAGACCAAATGGAGCGATTTTTCCACAGTAATCCGGGGATGAATTCGCGCATTGGCATTCATATTGAATTCAATGATTATAGCGTTGATAATTTGATGATTATCGCCCAATCTATCGTCAAAAATCAAAACTATTGTTTTAGCCCAGATGCAGAAATAGCTTTCCGTGAATATTTAATCAGACGCAAGACTATGCCCCATTTTGCCAATGCTCGCAGTGTTCGTAATGCTATAGATAGAGCGCGTTTACGTCAAGCTAATCGTTTATTGAATAGTGGTAAAAAGTTAAATAAGCAAGATTTAATTACCATCGAATCAGTAGATATTCTTGCTAGTCGAGTATTTAGAGAAGGTGTTCCTGATTGTGAAACGGAAAGTTAATTGGGGATTGGGGATTGGGGATTGGGGATTGGGGATTGGGAATAGAAAAAACTTATTCTCCTCTGCTCCTCTGCTCTCTTCACTGTCCCCTGTCCCCTGTCACCTAATCTGACTTTTTCAGTCTGTCAATTTCTTGTTGCAGTTCTTCAATTTGTTGTCGCAGTTTTTCCGCTTCATTTTGTGATGTTTCTGGTTTAACATTGACTGCACCATGTTCGGGTGTTTGTTGATAGTTACCTTGGCGAATTTGCTGATATTCTTCTGATACTGCCCAACTCCGTAAATAATGTACGCGTTCCACTGGGAATGGATGACTAAGCATCATTCCCTGAGCGCCGTTATACATCAAAAATTTATATACTTGATTGAGTCCATCGTCATCCAGTGCTTGATACTTTTCTGACTGCTGGATAAATTCTTGTAAACTGCATTCATGGGCATATTTGTTACTACCGCCAGAGATTTTCATCATTGATGACATGACTGGGTTTAAGTCATCCATAACTAATAATGCGGCGCGGTCTGCGGTTAATTCAGCTTTGCGCCGCCATTCAAAAAAGGCATAAATTAAAGCCTGACTGACGAAATTACCTAAACCGAAGGTTAATTCACCAATGGCGGAAGCGGCGCTCATTGCCCACATCGCCATTTGAATTAAAATAGTATGACCACATTTAATATGCCCCAGTTCATGGGCTAATACTGTCCTAATCTCGGCTTCATCGAGTAAGTCTAGTATCCCTGTATTGACTACTATGTAAGGATTTTCCTGCCCTAAAGCATAACTGTTGGCTTGGGGGTTGTGTGAAATAAATAGTGCAGGTTCGGGGTAAATATCCAAATCTCGCACACATTCCCGAAATATCTGGTAAATGCTGGAATATTGGCGCGGTCCGACTTGGATATTGTTGCCCATTAGGTAAATTAATTGAGGGCGTTCATAAATAAATTCCACAAATTTACGAGCGATTAAATCAAATCCCGGTAAACTCCGCAAAGCTTGCTCGGCTTGGCGATCTAGTGGATGTCTAAAGGCTTCGCTGGAAATTCCTTTGTAAGTTGGCATAATTTAGAGAAGTGGGTGATTGGGGATTGGGGATTGGGGATTGGGGATTGGGGATTGGGGATTGGGCAAGAATTTTCTCCTCTGCTCCCCTGCTCCCCTGTTCCCTGTTCCCTGACAACATAATAAAAATGGGCAGTTCGGAAAAAGTCACTTGTTATGGGATGAAAAGCGTGTGATTGAGGCAGAAGTTCATTTATCACTACATAACTTTCTGCGATCGCAGACGGGGGTTCCTTCCTGGAACCATCACTTAACGATGGCACGATTGGTAGCACGGGCTTTGCGCTTGGGACGTAGTGCTTTAATTCAAGTTGGGGCAGTTTGCGGCTATCAAGGGCGATACCGTACCAGTTTTATTGCGTCTGCCTTAATGTGGCATGGTCCTGTAATTATTGTGACATCGGCAGATGTCCAGCAACGTTTACTAAAAATAGAAATTCCCCGGTTACAGCACTGGTTATCAGCGAATAAACCGATCAGAACTGGTGAAGTTTGGCCTGGTGCTGATTTCCAAGGTTTGCTGTTAACATCACCAGAAGCTTGGTTAAAAGGGCAGTTGGCTAATAATGATAGTTTTCCCCCAAATATTCCGACAATTATTGATGAAGTTGATGATTTAGAAGATTGGGTTCGGGATCAACTCACCCAAAATATTCAACCTCATGATTGGGATCAACTCATGCTTGCTTGTCCCCAGGAGGCTGAGGTGATTCGTGAAGCTAGAGTACAGTTGACACATGAATTATTCCAACATCCAGAAAATCCATACCTCTGTTATCTGATTTCTCAAACGGAAATCGAGATTTTACAAGGTCTGTATTCTAGTTTAGAGTCTATAAGAGATTTACCGAAAAACTGGCAGGTATTTTGGCAGATTTTCCCCAACTTGGCAGCTGATTTTCTCCCCATCTCTCCATCTCCCCATCTCCCTATCTCTCGATCTCCTGCTCTTTTCTGGGCTACTATTGCTCGTCGTCAAGGGTTATTTTCTTTACATTATGCCCCGATTGAGTTGGCTAAAATACTCGCACCAATTTGGCAGCGTCAACCTGTAGTATTAATCGGTAGTGCTTTAGAACCAGAAACTGAGGCTCCCCTATTCCGTCAACGTTTCGGTTTAGAAGATGTTACTTGTTTGAAGTTTTCTACTGATAGTCAAGGGGAAGCGATTCAACTTTATGCACCTTATAAGTTGCCTCTACCAAATACACCGGAATTCCAAGGGGCGTTTATTCACCAAGTCCGCACGCTAGTTTGTTTAAGTGCTACAGCACCGGGAATGACTGTGGTATTGATAGGGGATGTACCACTTAAATCAAAAGTAGGGGCAATTTTGGCTTCGGAGTTTGGTTCGCGGGTGCAGGTGGAAAAAACTTGTTTGGATGAAAATGGGATTTTGGTGACAGGTTGGGAATATTGGCGATCGCATCAAACTGTTTTACCCGCACCCCGGTTATTAATTATTGCCACTTTACCTTTACCATCTTTAGAAAATCCTTTGGTGGCTGGGAGGGTAGCTCATTACAAGCGATCGCACCAGGATTGGTTTCGGTTGTATTTATTACCCACAGCTTTGAATGAATTACAACGAGCGATCGCACCAGTCAGGGAAAATCAAGGTATCGTGGCTTTACTTGATAGTCGTGTCGTTAATCGCAGCTACGGCGCACAAATTCTCTCTGCTCTTAGTCCTTTAGCACGGTTGAACTATCTTGATCCCAGTCTGTTTTCTCAACCTAATGAGGAAAATTCGGTCTAGTCATAAAGGAGGAACAAGCTCACATAAGATTTACTAGGATTGCTATATTATCAATTTATCCGCAATTTACATTACTAATTATGGGTGAAGCCAAACGTCGTAAAACCACACTAGGAGAACAATACGGTCAAGACAATCGCATTTTACCTTGGGTTCCCATCACCAAGTCTCAAGCTGAACTATTTGTGAGTTTGACAACTCGTGGAGCCTGGATTGGCATTGGCCTGATGGTTGTAGTATGGGTGACAATCCGTTTTATCGGACCAGCCTTTGGTTGGTGGGAAGTAGTTTTTTGACCCATAATCTGGGTTATGGGGTGTAGGAAAAAATGATCTTGAACTCAACTTCACGCTCCTCACCCTTCTCTTCCCCTGTTTTAGCTATTGAATATCTCGAAAACTACTGCCTAAATGGCTATAACCTCATCCTTAATTCAGCTATCTTGAGAGGATGTTTATAGATTTGGGTTTTTCTGGGTTTAAATATTCAGTAGAGAATGTCACAATCTCCAGTTATGGCAGTTGCCAAGGTAATGAGGACAATCTTAAATTCTGGAATCTTGCTCAAACAAGTTTTGTAAACAGCTGACTGCTGTGAGGGTGTAGCATTGCTAAAGCCTGACTGGCTGGGCAATTGCTATCAATCCTCAGATCAAATCCCTAACTGGTTTATTTATCAGGTACGAATCACAACTAAATTCACCAAAACGAAAATAGCAATAAAAAGGCGGAAAGTTACGTTAGAGTAAAGAAATACTGCTAATTCAGTTCAAGATTACCTATAGAGGTTTAATATCCAACTGTTTCGAGGTTGACTAGCAGGAGATTTGAGTTAGGCTGAAAGCTGATTGTTTAAAATACTCAGGAGACTAAAACCAAACATATCAAAACAATGTTAACTGTACTAGTTTTATCTGAGATTTATATCTTGTAAACTGAATAGTTTGATACGACATATAGGATAATTATCCATTACCCTAAGCAGGGTAACTAAACCACAGACTTAACTATCTTTTAGGAATTGTAATGAATAGCTTACAATACCAAAGGATAGGAAAATCTAAAGAAAATATAAAGGATACTCAAATGACTGTGGTGTCTGGAGGAAAAAAGTGTTTCTGAGACTGGCACATGAACATAGACAATTTGTCCAAGACTTGGTAATGAATTTACAAGCCTTAGCAATTGTATTAGAGCGCAGCGGCTACCCAGCCTCTTGCTATACCTGTGGCGACCAAATGAACAGTGCTTCATTTATGGTCAGCTTAGGTGACAATCACCTGATTCGCTTTTTGGTATCAGATTACGGAATTACTTGGACTGAAATGCGAGATGACCGCGAATTGATGAAATTAGAAGGTGCAGAAGCAATTAACCAATTGCAGGAACTAGCTAATCTTGTCAAGCAATCTATACAAACTTCTACAGGTCATAAAACCCTTGTTAAGAAGTGATAACTTGCCCAAGAGAATCCAGTATTGGTCCGTAGAGATATTCTGCCGGAACGTCTGTACAGCAGTAAAACTCTCTTGGCGCATGAGTTTTTCATGCTTCTGTCTATATTTATCTGCAATACACTGTAGTAAATATGTTCTAGTTTTTTGGTAATTGGCAATTGGTGATAGCGGTTTTGTTTGTTGAACGTCTACCACCCATTCACCATTACCGTAAGGCATCTGTTAAAATCTGATGGGTAAGAATTAAACCAATTACTCGGAAGATTAAAGATGAATCAAGAAACACCAAGCCAACCAAAATTACCACCCAGTAGCGCCATTGACAGGGTGACAAAAACTGAACTAAATAATTGGTTTGAGTATCCTGTGAGAGTACAACCTCATCATACAGATTATGCAGGAATTGCTTGGCACGGTACTTATTTAACTTGGATGGAAGAAGCGCGGGTAGAATGTTTGCGCTCTATAGGTATTGATTTTGCTGATTTAGTGGCGTTAGGTTGTGACTTACCAGTTGTAGAATTGTCAGTACGCTATCATCGTTCACTGCAATTAGGAATGATGGCGCTGGTAAAAACTCGGATGCTGGAAGTAACTGGTGTGCGGATGAACTGGGATTATAAAATTGTTTCCCCTGATGATCAAGAATTATATGTTACTGCTCAGGTAACGCTAGTGGCATTAGACAGAGAAAGAGGTAAAATTATGCGTCAACTACCTCCAGCGGTTAAAGATGCACTAGCTAAAATTTCGGCATCAAACAAGTAAGATGAGAGCAGAGGAGCAGGGGAGCAGGAGAGAAAATCAATTATTACTAATTACCAATTATGAATTACTTACTAGCTGGTGTTTGTGAGAAGCTTTGGGTAAACTGTGTAATTTGATGCAAAACATCTTGGGGTGTAATCCCAAAACCGAAGTATAATAAAATTACGATAGCTGCAAAAGTAATGGCAGTTTTAATGGTAGTTTTTACTAATTTCCACAGGATGACAAATATTATCCAAGCGACTATTAAGGTAATGATCATAATATCAGAGTCTTAAAAATCATTATTGTTAAATAAGCTATCTATTATAAACGAAAATGGCAAGATAAAAAGTTTATAAAAAATTAATTTCAGTTAAGGATTATTGTCAGGTGTAATGTACTCCCCAAGCTGTGCAAAACGTATTTCTATCCTTCTGCGTTTTTGGTTGGGATATCTATTTATTGGAGCAAATTTTTCATCATCAGGTAGTAACAGTTGTGCTGCTGAATATGCTCGAAATTGCATTTCTTTAAACCGACCTGATTTTTTTTGTTTTTGTGCTTTTTGTAGTTCCTTGACTACTGCTAATGCACGCATTAAACCCAAATCAGCATTAGAACCAGGACATAAAATAGCAACATTTTTAGTTCCTTGTGCTACATATTCTAAATTTTTATCTAAATTGCCACCTCTTTCATTATCACATTTGAGTAAACCAAGCGCCTGTCCATCAGTATGGCCAATTACTTCAATTACGTCAACTTGTTTATCACTTTTTGCTAAGTTAGCAATATTCTCCTCAATCAATTTTAAAATAACTCCATCTTTGCCATTGCGAATAATATCATATTTCAAATTTTGGGGCAAAACTGCACTACCTGATAAAAAACTATATTTATTTGCTGGAAGAGAAATAATTAGGGGTTTATTATTTTTAGATATGGGATCATTAGAGGTGTCTGTTGATGCTTTAGCTACAAAAAACAAAAGCAGTAATGTGATAATCATAAACGCGTTGGACATCAAATCTGTAAAAGAAGTCCAAATAGTGAATGTTTCAGGGGGCGTGGAAGTATTTCTATTTCTTCTTGACATATTCAATATTCAAATTGAATTAGTTGTGTGATTGTTGATTTTTTGGAGAAGAATTTAATAATATAGATAAATTATTATTAATCTGTTGCATTAATTGAGTGTTATAATTAAGTTGATTAGCGATAGTCTGTAATTGATTAACTTGATTATTTAAAGAAGTTGTAACTTGATCTACATTAGTTTTAAATGACGTTGTAGATGTTGAAAGTGTATTAGCAACAGTCGTGAGATTTTGTTGATTATTTACAATGAGAGTTTGTACTTGTGTAGACAATTGTGTAGAGTTGCTCACTAAAGTATCACTCAAGGTTGTTAAATTATTAAAAGATGCGGCTGATGCAACTAAAGATGATGTCATATTATTAAACTTCTGAGTTAATGATTCTATTTCTTTAGTAGCTTGGTTTAAAGTCGTAGATCCTGTTTGCATTGTTTGAGAAGATTGATTAATAATAGTTTGAAAATTAGTGGTTGATGTATTGACTGTATTGGCAGCTTTAGTTACAGCAGCTTCAAATTTTTGAGTATTTTGATCTAAACTAGATAAAAAGGTTTTCAATGTGTTATTGTAATTATCAATACTCTCCTTTAATTCATCAATTTTGCCTTTTGTTCGTAGTAAATGCTCAGTATCTATATAATGTTCTAATGAAATGAGAAAATTATCCTTTTCTATATCCAAATCAGACGCAGGATAAGATTTGACCAAAAACATACTACAACCTAATGCTACTAAGCTACTTATGAAAGCTATTGCCATTGAACTAATAATATTTGGCAATATTTCTTGTATGTTTAGTTTTCCTGCTGTATTAGAACTAATAAAAAATAGATTCAGAGAAATACCAGTAAATGTCCCCAGTAGTCCTATTGACAGGAGGAAGTTAGGTAAAGATTGATAATCACGTTTGTTTTTTTCCCATTGTTTAAAACTATTGTTTTCCGCACATTTATTATCAATTAAAGCTAATCTATTAATCGTTTCTTGATTTGGCCTGTTTTGTTGATAAAATTTATCAATTTGTACCCTAATTTCATCCTCTCTTGATTTAAGTTCCTTTTCTAATTTTTCCTTTGTTTGTTTACCCTTCCATGTCAATATAATCGTACCAAGGGCAAATACAATCACTAATAAATATGACAAAAATGGCTGGATTGATGGTATCTTTGCTGAAACAATAATTAATATTATACTAATAGATAGTATGGTGATTTTAGTTGGTGTGTTCATAAACTTGTCGTTTAACTAATTACAGGTATAGCCAAAAATAAATGTAAGCAACTTGCAACCCTTATATAGACTAAACACAACAAGTCTTTACAAAGTTACCCTGTGATTGACCACCAAATGAATTGCTTAATATTAAAGCTAAGTGTTGCTGACTATAACATACTCCGTATAGTATAATATAGAATATGTAATATTTCTCAATCTCTGGTTCGTGCTGAGATGAGGGTAGGGATAATCTCTGTGCTGGTGGTGCTTTATGAATACAGGAAGCTTAGAAGTAATTACTGGAAAGAAGAACAAGAATTACCAACTAACCAAGGAACTGGGAGAAGGTGCTTTTGGTACAATTTATCTAGCGCAGGATGATGATGGCCAAGAATACGCAGTTAAAAAGTTTACTTTTAATAGTAGCGAACAAAGTCAGCTTGACTTAGCATTAGGTTTGTTTAAAAGGGAAGTAGAAACTTTAGAAAAGTTAAATGGTCATCCCAATATTCCGAGATTTGAGGAATATATAGAAAAAAATAATGAATTTTACTTTGTTCAACAATATATTCCTGGTAAAACATTAAGAGAAGAAATTAATAATTGTAATAATTCCATACCTTTTAGTATTGATAAAGCAATTGAGATATTGAAAATTTTATTAAATATCCTCGTTTATATTCATGCAAAAGATATTATCCATCGAGATATTAAACCAGATAATATTATGATAGATATAGATAATATCGAAAATTTATTTTTAATAGATTTTGGTGCTGGGAAACAACATATTACTAATAAGACACAATTAAAATCTGCAACTCGGATATATACAGAAGGATATGCACCTCCTGAACAAAAGATTGGTAATCCCAAAAACAATAGTGATATTTACGCAGTAGGAATAACAATCATTGAATTAATTACAAGAATAAATCCTGAGCAGGAAAATATTAATGATGATTGGCATAAAGGCATTAATATTAGTAATGATTTAAAAGATATTTTATGCGAGATGATTGATGATGACTATAAACTTAGATATCAATCAGCGCAAGATGTAATTAATGCCTTAAACAAGGTTTCATCTGGAACTGCAACTGTTTTACAGAACACACAAATTATCCCAAGTAATAAATCTCACAGTTTAAATAAACAATCAGTAACGGATATGATTTTTTTTGGTGTTATTTTCACTGGTATATTCATCGTTATATTCAATGCAGCTATGTTAGCTAATCTTCAAAAAAAACAACATCAAACTCCTGTACCTACAGTAAACAGAAAAATATCAAAATAAAAATAACAACCCAAGACTACCTAAAAAACAGTAAAATGATGGGTAAATAAAATAAATTAAGATCCCCGACTTCTTGAAGAAGTTGGGGATCTAGTCTTAACCCACAGAAATAACTTGCGGTTGAGTTACTAACTTTTCCATAGCTGTGAAAACTTCTTGTCTAGCCCATTTATCTGCTGCCAAAATGTCATCTAAAGAGAGATTTTGTTTGTTATCATTTTGATGGCGATCGCACACAAATTCAATACACTTCGCAATATCCAAATAGTGAATCTTCTCTTCTAAAAATAGCGCCACAGCTTGCTCATTTGCCGCATTTAACACAGCCGGCATAGAACCACCAGCCCTTCCCGCAGCATAGGCTAAACCCATACAAGGATACTTTTTATGATCTGGTTCACGGAAAGTTAAATCACCAGATTTTACTAAATTCAATCTTTCCCAATTAGTGTAAACTCGCTCCGGCCAAGATAAAGCATAAAGCAAAGGTAAACGCATATCTGGCCAACCCAGTTGAGCTAAAACTGAAGTATCTTGTAACTCAATTAACGAGTGAATAATACTTTGAGGATGAATGACAATTTCGATGTTGTCATAATCTACTCCAAATAAATAATGAGCCTCAATTACTTCCAAACCTTTATTCATCAAAGTTGCCGAATCTACAGTGATTTTTCGCCCCATTGACCAGTTAGGATGTTTAATAGCATCAGCAACTTTCACTTCTGGTAATTTTTCCACAGGCCAATCTCGGAAAGCACCACCAGAAGCAGTCAGCAATATCTTTCTTAAACCATCTTTAGGAACACCTTGCAGACATTGGAAAATCGCTGAATGTTCTGAATCGGCTGGTAATAGTTTCACACCGTGTTTTTCCACCAAAGGTAACACCACAGGAGCGCCCGCAATGATAGTTTCCTTATTCGCTAAAGCAATATCTTTACCAGCTTCAATGGCAGCAATAGTTGGCAATAAACCCGCACAACCGACAATACCAGTTACAACGGACTGAGCATCACCATAACGCGCAACTTCGATCACTCCTGCTTCCCCAGCGAGTAAAATAGGTTGAGGATTCAAGTCTTTAATAGCTTCTTTCAATTCCGGTAACTTTTCAGCCGCAGAAATAGCCGCGATTTGGGGACGAAACTGGCGAATTTGCGCCGCGAATAACTCCACATTCCGTCCCGCAGCTAATCCGACAATTCGGAACTTATCAGGGTGTTCAGAGACAATATCTAAGGTTTGAGTACCAATTGAGCCAGTAGAACCAAGGAGAGTAATAGCTTTCACAATTTTTTAATAATTAACGCTAATTTTAAATATAAATTGCTGAGAGGATGTTTTAAAAGTTTATGGCGATTAGTAAAGATGCCTCCGGAACGCTCCGCGAACGCTACTATACAAACGAAGTCCTAACGAAAAATTGAGAGTTTGAAACCCATGAAGATGGGTTTTGTCTGTGTAGCCGCGACTTAGAGTCGCCAAGGCTTTAGCGATACGCTACACAAACTAAGTCCACCTCCGTGGACTAACGAAAAATTAATAGTTTGAAACCCATGAAGATGGGTTTTGTCTGTGTAGCCGCGACTTATAGTCGCCAAGGCAAGTAATAAATTAGACTAATTTCCTGATTTTTTGAGAACAGAATTAATATCACGCTCTATAATTTGGCTACAAGAACCTGGACGCTTATAAATACAAGTTCCTTGCCAACATTTTTGCAAAGTATAGTTTTGATATTGAGATGGTATAGAACTATTACCAATAATGTAGTTAAAACCTGCTTTTAGCTCTGCAAAATCTGCTGCTTTCTCTACTGGATATATAGGAACATTTTGATGTAAATAGGTATAGCCTCCTGATAAAGCCCAATGAATACCCCAAAGCCCAAGTCCGCAAATACTATTTTCTTTACTTAAACTTTGTAAAGCTAGTAAATTATTAGCTGCACCATATAAATGTGTATATTCTAAATTAGTACCAAAAGTAGAAAAAGTCAATGAATTATAAATATTAAAGCGGCTCAATAAAGCCACAGAAGTAGAAGTCCAAACTAAAAGACAAAGTAATATGGCGATTAGTATTTTGGGGATTGAATTCCATCGGCGAGATAAACTTAAAACTAATTCTCCAGTACCAAGCCCTGCTAATATCATCAGCATTGGTAATGCTGGATAAATAAAGCGATATTCTTTATGAGCCAGTAAACTATGGGACAAAATAACCACTAATACCAACCATCCTAAAATCGGGCTACGACGTACACCTATAATAGCCAGAATCAAGATAGGTATAGAGAACCAAGACCAACTTTTTAGCAAGAAAATAAAATATTCATACCAAGGAGAAACTCCATAAAGTTTACTTTTACCTTCTACAACATTCACCCAAATGTTTAACCAAAAAGATTGAAAAGGATAAGACCAAGTAAAAGCATCAACAGTACCAAAGATAAGTATAGGGACTATCATCCCTGCTATCATTGGCAACCATTTTTGCCGCCAATTTGTTCTACAAATATAGATAACTGCAAAGCCAATGAGTGGTAGAAAATGTATTCTTAATGCTAATGCTATTCCTAAAAAGCAACCTGCTAAAAATAACCGCTTTCGTAATTGAAAATGGTTTCTGAATATTCCTAAATAGACTCCAGGTAAAAAGAAATGAGTTGCTATAACTTCGGTAAAAGCTTTAGGACTAAAATAAACTAATTCAAACCAAATAGTACAAATTCCCGCGCAAATAAAAGCTGTAATTATTCCGCCTATCTTTTTTCCCCATACATAAGCTACTAAGATATTGCTTAGAGAAAGTAGAGATAAAAAGATATTAATTCCTAGTAAGTATCCATAAGAACCTTCTCCTAGCCAAGCCGTGAGACGCATGATACCTGCGAGAATTCCTGGTAATACCCAAGAACGAATCCCGTCTCTAAATTCCCAAGTCACTATCCCATTACCAAAAACAAGTCGGTGTGCAGGTTCTTGAGTTTGGAAAATCTCATCAGCCCAAAATATATTGGGAAATTTTAAGGATATACCAACGCGCAGGATTAATGCTGATAAAATCAAGATACTCAGTAGTAAATGATCCAGTTTAAAGTTGCGATTCATCTGTTGTTTTAACTAAAAGAAGTTATATACCCTTGGAAATAAATTTATAAATCATCATTTCCAAAAGACACACATGAACTATCAACTTCTACTGCTGGAGTAAATGAATTGCAGAAATTGACAACAGCACAATTAATCTCAAATTCATCAGGGTGAGTACATTCTAATTTGACATAAAAAGCACATTCTTCACAAATACTCTGACATGATACTGCTTGCAATTTACTAGAGTCTGACATAGTTCAAAATCTTCAAAGAAAGATAAAACCCACTACATTGTGTGTAATATAGTGGGTAATAGCAGTAACAAACAATGTCATTCCAATCATCTGTTATTTATGTAACTAATTTCATTTTTTCATGTAAAAACTGCATCGTTTTCTTGCATTTATTTTAATAGTTATTCGTTGTTGTACTATTTTTAGCAGCTTGTTTACTTAACACCTCTACCGCTTTAGCAAATTGCGGATCTTCTAAAGTAGCGAATTTATCTCTTTCCTTTAACCACAAATCTTGTTTTTGAGCATCAGTTAAATCCACTACTACATCTGGATCAATACCATGCTTGTTAATATCTTTACCACTAGGTGTATGATACTTAGCTATTGTCACTGCTAATCCTGAACCATCTTCCAAAGGACGCACAGACTGTACTAAACCCTTACCAAAAGTTTGTGTACCAACTATTGTCGCCCGTTTATTGTCCTGCAACGCACCGGAGAGAATTTCACTAGCACTAGCTGAACCCTTATCAACCAATACTACCAAAGGTTTAGTCGTCAAAGCTCGACCCCTGGCTACTTCCCGTTCCTGCTCACCTTGACGATTAATTGTAGAAACAATGGTTCCTTTATCTAACCACATCCGGGCAATATCTATACTAGAAAATAATAACCCGCCAGGATTACCGCGCAGATCTAAAACGTAAGCAGATACTCTTTTATTCTCTAATTTATTAATCGCCTCTTTCATTTCTTTGCCGGCATTAGCACTGAACTGATTCAAGCGAATGTAACCAACATTACCTGCTGGAGTTTGCTTTTCAGAAAACTTAACTGGATGAATTTCAATCCGCGCCCGTGTGATGTCAAATATTTTTTGCTTACCATCCCGCAAAATTTTCAGCTTTACGTTGGTTCCTGCTTCACCCCGAATTAAAGAAACAGCTTGGTTAGTGTCCATGCCTTGAGTGCTTTTGCCATCAATTTCCAGGATGACATCCTTAGCGAGAATTCCCATTTTAAAGGCAGGTGTATCTTCGATTGGGGAAATCACAATCAATTGCTTAGTTTTTTCATCCTGACTGATAGTGATACCAATTCCTGTGAGTTCTCCAGAGGTATCAACCTGCATACTCTTGAATTCCTCTGGGTCCATAAACCGGGTGTAAGGGTCTTCAAGCCTTTTCAGCATTTCCCTAATGGACTTATAAGCTTCCTGCTGATTACTGTAGGACTTGCTTAAATATTCTTTACGAACAGCTTGCCAATCTACCTGATTAAAAGTCCCGTCTACATATTGACGGTAAACAATTTGCCAAACCTCGTCTATCAATTCCTTGGGACTTGCTTTAAATAAAGCCTGACCACGGGAGTGAATGCCAAGACTCGTAACCGCAATTGTAGAAAGCGTCACTGCTGTAGCACCTAAAACAAGTCTACTTTTTGTAATCACCATAATTACAGCTGTGCCAGAGGAAAAATTTATTGTCAGTATGCCCAATCTAACACAGGAATTGGGAATTGGGGATTGGGGATTGAGGATTGGGAATAGAAGAAAGAAAGTTATTCTCCTCTGCTCTCTTTTCTGTCACCTGTCACCTGGTTCACGGTTCTACCCAACGTCCATCGGCTTTAATCAGATTAATTAACTCTTCTACACCTTGATTTTCTGGGACTTTTTTAATTTCATCCCGACCACGGTATAAAGAAATATAACCGGGAGTTTTGCCAACATAACCATAGTCAGCATCAGCCATTTCTCCAGGTCCATTGACAATACAACCCATAACGGCAATATCTAAACCTGTTAAATGTTTGGTTGCTTCCCTGACTGTGTGTAGCACTTCTTCTAGATTAAATAAAGTTCTGCCGCAAGAAGGACAAGCGACATACTCAACCATTGTTTTCCGCAAACCTAAAGCTTGCAGAATGCTGTAACAAACAGGAATTTCTTTTTCTGGTGCTTCGGTTAAGGAAACGCGGATGGTATCACCAATGCCATCAGCTAACAATGTGGCAATTCCGGCTGTAGATTTAATTCTGCCATATTCGCCATCGCCGGCTTCTGTGACACCCAAATGTAAAGGATAATCCATCCCGAAATCATCCATGCGTTTGGCCATTAACCGATATGCAGCTACCATCACGGGAACTCGTGAGGCTTTCATGGAAATGACGATGTTACGAAAATCCAAAGATTCACAAATGCGGATGAATTCTAAGGCAGATTCTACCATCCCTTCTGGAGTGTCACCGTAGGTAAATAGCATTCTTTCTGCTAAAGACCCATGATTTACGCCAATACGCATGGCTTTACCTTGGTCACGCAAGGAAATGACCAATGGTGCTAAGGTTTCGCGGATTTTTTCGCCAATTTCATCAAATTCAGCTTTTGTATATTCTGTACGGGTGGTGTTTGGTTTTTCAAACACATACAAACCTGGATTAATCCGCACTTTTTCAATATGTTTAGAAACTTCCAGGGCAATTTTCATGCCGTTGTGATGGACATCGGCAACAATGGGAACATCACGGTATGTTTTAATTAATTTTTGTTTAATTTCCGCCAAGGCTTTGGCGTGTCCTAGACTGGGAACTGTAACGCGGACAATTTCGCAGCCGATTTCATGGAGACGACGAATACCCGCTACAGAACCATCAATGTCTAGGGTATCTTCGTTAATCATTGACTGTACAACCACTGGGTAGCCTCCCCCAATGGTGACATCTCCCACCTTGACAGGACGGGTTTTGCGGCGTTTGATGGCTGTATCAAATGCAGGTTGACTAGATGCTGTGTTGGTAGTTTCCAGAGTCGGTAGAGTTTGCATAGCCTCAACAGGTAGATTTTCTGTAGCTAAAATATCAGATTGCAAGGTGTTCTGTTTCTCAGATTGCCATAGTTGGGGCTATTTTGGGTAATGGAGTGGCTAAAAAAAGGAAATATGTACCTTTTAAGAAAGTGGCGATCGCTATTTTAATTTATCTATACTAAGTAGGTAGGTAGGTAGGTAAAATTAAAGATTAGGAGTTACGCATTGACAATAAACGTAAAATATGTGTTGCCGCCAAACCGCATCTTTCGTAGGGGTTTAGCATTGCTAAACACCTACAATACTGGTCTATTTACAATCAAAATCATCATAGATAAAAGCCTGAAATAACCTATTTTTACAATTAATTATATTAAATACTATAAATAAACAAATTTTAAATATCTAAAGCACCCTAATAAATTATACTGTAAATACGTAAATATTCAGCTATAGCAATCGTTCATACCCAGATCCCCGACTTCTAAGATCAATGTATCATTTATCGACACAATAAACAAAAGAAGTCGGGGATCTGCTCGCCTCACCTAAATTCTTACATAAATCCTCAAATCCTGGATATCCTGATTCAGACAAAATAAAGTGCGTTAAACCCTCAAACATCCAACGCACTCTAATAAACCATCCTGAAAATCCTGATATGGCTACGCCACGCTTCGCTATCAGACAAATATCAAACCGCAGTTTCTACAGGATTAACAACAAGCTTCTTTACTGCTAAACGCTTCTTAGCTTGTCTCATCAACCCTAGAGCAAATAGAGAACCGACTGTGGGGATAGTTGCACCACCGGGAATGTCGAAGGGTACGGGAGTGGCAGCATTACTACTATACGAAACTACTAGGTTTCCTTGTGGTCCCCACACTAGCCTAGTATTTAACCCGTCCAAATTAATATAATTAAATCGACTGCCGGTACCTCCTAACATTACCTGATACCTCGTTCCATTTGTAGGCGTTCCAATTCTATAAGAAAATCTGTCATTTGTAATGACACCATTATTAACTGTAAAACTATTTTCTTCGGGACCTGTTCCTCCCCTAGCAGCTAGGTAAGAGAAGAGAGAAAAGGGAGCGGGAGCGGCGGGGTTGACATTTAATCCAGCAGGGTAAGATGTGATGATAATGTCGGTAGCTGCGCTTGTCGCATTGTCTGCTAATCCCTGAATTGTACCCGTTACATTACCTGAAACATTACCTG
>NZ_JAYGHA010000020.1:0-28083 GCF_034931405.1 Anabaena sp. UHCC 0451
CCTAAGAAAAGAAGTAGGTTTAGATAAAAACATAATCCGTGAAATGCTGGAAGAAAGACGAAGATTTTAATGCAGTTTGTTTTAGATATAGAGATAATATTTGATTTATGAAACGATACGTAGGGTGCGCCAGACTCCATAAATTCTCTCAATAAACAGATTTGTTATATCTGACGCACCCTACAAATACTGAGATTTTTTCAAAATTCAAATATGAGTCCTATATAAAGAATAAACCTTTTATAAAACGGTAAAAAATGGAAATAAGAAATAAATTATTATCCCACCGCCAAATCAGTAAATTGTCACTTATATAGTTAGAATATTTTGCATATTTTATCAGCGATTTACATAATTAATTGTACAATAGATTGGCTATATCTATATTTTCATGAGTTAGCTTACAAATCACATACGACTGTTTTATGAGAATTGCTATTGTTAATGATTTAGTCATCGCTGTGGAAGCACTGCGGCGAATTTTATCAAAAGTGCCAGAATATAATTTAGCTTGGATCGCTTATGATGGTGTGGAAGCTGTCGCTAAGTGTGCAGAAGATACCCCAGATTTGATTTTGATGGATGTGTTAATGCCTAATATGGACGGGGTACAAGCTACAAAACACATCATGAATCAATGCCCCTGTGCTATTCTCATGGTAACGGCCAGCGTCAATCGCTACGCAGCTAAAGTATTTGAAGCAATGGGCTATGGAGCTTTAGATGCTGTTAACACACCAGCGGTTGGTTATGGTCAACAAACCGAAGGTGACACTAGATTACTTAATAAAATTGCCACTATTGCTAGATTAATCGGTAAATCTTCCCGTCTGCGATCGCAATTTGACACACAACTCAAACCCAAAACTTCCCCCCAACTACACCCACCCCTGATAGTCATTGGTTCTTCTACTGGTGGTCCCCAGGCATTAGTCACAATTCTGTCCCAGTTTCCTCAAAATTTCCATGCTTCTGTGGTCATTGTCCAACATCTTGATGCCCAATTTGCTCAAGGTTTCGCTACTTGGTTAGATGGGCAAATTTCTTTACCAGTTCATCTGGCTACATCAGGGTATTTACCACAGCCAGGTAAAGTGTTAGTTGCAGGTACAAATCATCATCTGGTGATGCGTCCTGACCAAACCCTTGACTATCAAGAAGAACCTCTGAATAGTTTCTATCATCCATCAGTTGATGTCTTTTTTCAAAGTGTGGCTAAATATTGGCAGGGTAACGGTGTGGGAGTATTGCTGACAGGTATGGGTCGAGATGGCGCTCAAGGGTTAAAATTACTACGGGATATAGGTTGGCACACCATCGCCCAAGATAGCAAAACCTGTGTCGTTTATGGAATGCCTAAAGCCGCAGTAGAATTAGATGCAGTAGTACAAATTTTACCAGTTGAAGCGATCGCACCAGCCTGTACAAAATCTTTAACCAGATGGCAATAACCTCTTAGACATCTGGGGAGAATTAAATGTGCGTGACTTGAACCCTTGTAGAGACGTTCCTCATGTAGGGATTCTCGTCTCTACAATCTTTTTCGGAGATAACTATTTCCTATTCCTCATTGTTTGTGAAGAAATACCAAAAATTACCTAGAAACTTTGGCAAAATAAACTAGCTTGATCCGGAAAGTCAACAGTATTATTTTGTTTACGAATTGCAAACTAAAACTGATGTTGATTATTTATTTAGGTTATGATGCAATTATGGTAAAACAATTATACTTACAAATTTCAAAAAGACCATAACTATGAGGAGCTATAAAAATGATATCTACATCTACAGCCCTCTCGTTACCACCAACAAACGAGATATTATCACCCAGATTGCCTCAAGATCATTCACTGCTCTACAGTTCATCTACAATTAGATTGAATACAGATTTAGTCACAGTTTTATTAATTGATGATCAACTAATCATTGGTGAAGCTATTTGCAGATTACTCGCTCAGGAAAACGATATTTCTTTTCACTATATCGATGATCCTGCACAGGCTATTCAAAAAGCTATTTCTATAGCTCCCACAGTCATCCTGTTAGATATGATCATGCCTGATATTGATGGCTTGATGTTACTGCGTTGGTTTCGCTCCCATCCAGCAACTTATGACATCCCTATTGTTATGCTTTCCAGTCAAGAAGATCCGCAGACTAAAGCAAATGCCTTTACTGCCGGTGCAAATGACTATTTGATTAAATTACCAGATGTAGTTGAGTTAATCGCCCGCATTCGTTATCATTCTAAAGCATATAATAATTTAAAAGCTCTCTCCGCTGCTAACGCCAATTCTCGACTGCAAGCCAAACAATTAGAACAGACTTTAAAAGAACTAAAAATGGCACAAGTCCAACTCATCCAAACTGAAAAAATGTCTAGTTTGGGTAAAATGGTAGCTGGGTTAGCTCACGAAATCAATAATCCTATTAATTTTATTCATGGTAATTTTATTCATCTTCATAATTATATTCAATCTTTATTAGATTTAATTAACATTTATCAACAAGAATATCCCTCAGAAAATCCTGTTATTGCCAATTACTCCACCGAAATAAATCTTGATTTTATCATTGAGGATCTACCTAAAATACTCACCTCAATGAAAATGGGAACTGATAGAATTCGAGAAATTATTCTATCTTTACGCAACTTCTCCAGACTCGATCAAGCTGACAAAAAAGCTGTTAATATTCATGAAGGTATAGACAGTACGCTATTAATTTTAAACAATCGTCTGAAACAAGAAATAGAAGTAATCAGAAAATATGGAGATTTGCCTTTAGTTGAATGTTATCCAGCCCAACTCAACCAAGTCTTTATGAACATTATCAGTAATGCTATTGATGCCCTACTAGACCAAGAAAAACAAGAGCAAAAACAAATAACAATTCAAACTGAAAAAATTAATACTAATAAAGTTAGAATTAGTATTCAAGATAATGGACCTGGAATTAATCTGGAATTGCAAACCAAAATATTTGATCCATTTTTTACCACTAAACCAGTTAACAAGGGAACAGGCTTAGGACTAGCTATTACTTATCAAATCATTGAAAAACACCAAGGAAATATATATGTTTGCTCTGAACCCGGTTATGGCACTGAATTTGTGATAGAACTACCTCTAAAAGTTGATTAGTATTGTATGGTGGATTATGCTGCCCCTAACCCACCCTACGGTTTTAGCTGGGAATAGTCTTAGTAGTCTCACCAGCATCGTAACCTCCCAGCCGCAGGATCACATTATCCAAAGTATAATCTTGACCAGCAGATATGGTAAAACCAAAAGCTTTTATATTACCAGAACTGCCAATCAAAGTCTGAGTACCGTCATTAGTAGGAGGTAAGTTACCAAAAGTTAGTGCGTAGCTAGAGTCTGCTACCCCCCCCATAATACAAATTAACTAGCACCAGCGAGAAGTATTTGCTTTGTTTGGATATTCATGGAATTATTGAGTGAAGTCAGTATTTTTTCGGAATATTTATTTTATATTATAAGCGATCGCACTTTATAAGTCTAATTTGAGCAATCGCCGATTATACTTAACCCCAACAGGCGATCGCACTTGGTCAATCCACACTACAAGCAATCGCACTTTATCAATCTAACCTACGAGCGACAAGCACAATAGGAACAGCACCAGGCTATGATTCATCTGGTAAATATCCAATTCTTGATATTAGAGTATTAAACAAGCGATCGCAATAAGGGGAAGATTGACGAACTTTAGTGACATCTAATAATTCTAATAGTTTAGAAGCGTGTTTAATTTTGTGATATTCACCCTTTGTAGTTCTACTACTAGCAATTTTCAGAGTACGTTCTAAATTATCTTTTGCAATAGTTTCTACATTAGTAGTTTTAGGAATACCACTTTCTTTAAAACCTTGTCCATAAAATTTTTTCAGAGTTGCAATATCCGCAATAAACCACGCTTCCATTGTTTGTACCATCAAATGGCAATTATCATCATCAACTCCTGCTGGTTTATTCCAGTTATCCCTTAATTTTAAATGTTCCCAAGGCGATTTTTTATTTACAGGTGCTTCTGCATCAACCAACAAAATATTAAAAGCATCAGGATGAGATTTTAAAGCGGTTTGGAAATCACGAAAAGTATCATTCCTAGTACCACACATAATGATATTCCATTTAATGTTTTTGGTTGTTGCTTCCTTTACTAATTTTAAAAAAAACTTACTAAATCCTTTCCTAAGTGAAGATTTCTGATTTTTGGAATCTCCACCACCTTCTATATAAATTCTAATTTCTTTTACCATCTATTTCCACCTATTTCACCCATTCGCCATAAATCACCTAAAGTATAATTTTCTAACCAATCTTTTAGTTTATCAGCTTCAAGACGACGCAGATGAGTTCCTGTATTATCTCTTTCACAAACTACTACAGATTCAGGATATTCACTCAACGCAGAAACCAAAGCATCAGAATGAGTTGTGACAATTAATTGGGTTCTCTGGGATGCTTCTATTAACATTTCGGCAATGGTTGGTAAAATATCTGGATGTAAACCTATTTCTGGTTCTTCAATACAAATTAGTGGTGGTGGAGTAGGATCTAAAAGTAACGCCATTAAAAACAAATATCGCAATGTTCCATCAGATAAACGAGTAGCGGGAATTGGTTGAATTAACCCTTTTTCCCGAATAAATATTTGTACTGTACCACCATATATTCTTACATCTACGTCCTCGGCTTCTTCATAAAACTTTTCCAGATATTCAATAGTTTTTCTAAGACCCAATTTATATTTTAAATTGTTTAAACATAAACCTAAATTACTGCCATCTTCCAATAAAGGATGTTCAGGTAAATCAGTTTTTTGAGCGTTTCTTGGTTCTGAATATCGTCCCATTTGCCAATGACGATATAAACTTATTTTAGAAAATTCTCTACCTAGATAGGAAACTTCAGGATATCTTTTTGGTTCTTGTATTTGCGATAATATTGATTGTTCTGGTTCTAATAAATCATTATCAAAAAATTCTACATATATTTTTTCATTTTCTACAATCTTAAAAGAAGGGTTTCCATCAACAGAAAACCGTTCAAAATAAAAATCTTCATCAACATCATTATTATCAAAGTTTATATTTCCATCTCTAATATTTTCTTCTAATATTTCTAACCTTTGATTAGATGCCGTAAATTTTAATTCATAAATTAGATTATTTGGATTTTTAGGATAATCAATAGTGATTTCAATTTCTGCATTTACAGTATCTTTATTACCTTTCCATAAAAATTCATGAATACCCCCACCTTGACGAAATACGGCTGGTAAATCTGTCGGTGTTGCGCGTAAAATACCAAAGGCTTCTATTAAATTAGATTTACCAGAACCATTGGGACCAATTAATACATTTAGCGGTTGTAATTCTATTTCTTCCCCCTCACTTCCATAGGAGAGAAAGTTTTGTAATTTGATTTTATGAATAAATCTTTTACCTTCCATTTACTTCTCCTAATTTTAAATAAAACTAAATTAATTTAATTGTCAGAGGATTTTAGTTTAAGCTTGAATCGTTGTCTAAATATATGTTGTCTATTCAGTATACTACAAGAGCTAACACCAAGCGATCGCACTTTATCAATCTAACCTACGAGCGATCGCATTATAAGTGATCGTACTTAGCATAGAAAAAGTATGAAACCCGAAAAGTGCAAGGTTATTATTCTATGTTCATTCTTTGCTTGATGATTACTATGTTATCACTGGGAAATATAAAGTTATGAGGAGATGAGTTGTGAAGCCATTCTGTAGCCTTATCTCCAATTCTCTTCGCTTCTTTGAAGAGAGGTATCAATTCAAGCTCGAACTTACTCCCATCTTTATTTTCAGAAAAAAATATAAGTTCATTTAAAGCAAGGACACGCTTGATTCTAATTCCGTCCCTCATAAATCCTAAAGCAGTAGATTTATCTGGAAATACGACCTCTAAATATCCTTCAGGTTCTACCCAATTGTCAATACGCTCATCAAAATGCTCTATGTTATTTCGTGCTTCTCTTGACAATACCTCTGAAGCTTGATTTATCTCTAGAACTTTTCTTAGAGCTTCCTTCCTCCGTCTCTTAACATCTGAATGCGATGTTGGAGATACAAACTTTGAGATCATTGCTGTATGAGAAAGAAAAGAAGATAGATAAGACCATACCAGCCTAGTCTGTCGAGTCTCTTTATTTTTCACATATTGAATGAAGTTTTCAAACTGAATTTCTGCACCTAGACCATGCATTGCAATCTCTTGCATATAACAGGTTAATTGATCATTATTCATGACAAGATAATGCCCAAAGAAACTAATTTAATCGTAAATAAATCGTTATGGTAATTGTCGCAATATAATCGCTCTTGTTAACTACTATTAGTAATTCAATTATCAGATGATTTCAACTTAATCCCCAAAACCTGAGTATATGCACCTCTAGCTTGAGTTACACCAATTGTCCGCTGTGCTGATTCTATCATCGGACGACGCAGACTCACAACAATAAACTGTGCCTGTTGTGCTTGTTGTTTAATCATTTTCGCTAATCTTTCCACATTAGCGCCATCTAAAAACATATCAACTTCGTCAAAAGCATAAAACGGTGATGGACGATATCTTTGCAGTGAGAAAATAAAACTCAATGCTGTTAAAGATTTTTCTCCTCCAGACATGGAAGCAAGACGTTGTACGGGTTTACCTTTGGGATGTGCGACTAGGTTTAAACCACTACCAAAGGGGTCTTCAGGATTCTCAAGTTGTAAATAACCGTCACCATCTGATAAGGTGGCAAAAATTGATTGAAAGTTCTCATTTACTGCGTCGAAAGCTTCTTTAAATGCGGTTTGACGCAAGGTGGTAAAGTTTTCAATTCTTAATAATAATTCGGTTCTTTCCCCTTCTAAAGTTTGTAATTTTTGGGTAAGTTCTTGCAAACGACCTTCGACTATTTCATAATCAGTCAAAGCTAACATATTTACAGGTTCCATTGCCTGTAAGCGTTTGCCTAAACTGCGTAATTCTTTCTGTAATTCTTCTAAATCAACTTTATCTGGTACTTCCGGTAACGGACTGGGTAAGTCTGCTGCCAAAGTTTGTAACTGCGTTCTTAATGCGGTCAAGTCTTCTCTGCGTTTTTCTTGGGTTTCTTGCAGTTTCTCAAGTTCCCATTGTAATTGTTGTTGACGCAAAAGCAGCGATCGCACTTCCTGTTCTGTCGCATCTCGTTTCTTTTTCTCTTCACCTAAATTTTGCTCAAGTTCCCGTAAACTCGCTTGAATTGCGGTAATTTGGGTGTTGAGTTCAGAAAGCTGACTGTTAACGGTTGACTGTTGACTGCTAACGATTGTTTGTTCCTGTTGATATTCAATAACTCGTGTTTCTGATTCGGTAATTTTTTCTTGTAACCGCTGTTGTTGATTTTCCAGATTTTGCAATCTTTGTTCTACTTCCCTAACAGCAGTTTCTTTTTGTTGCAATTGCTGCTCTTGAATTTTAATGGTAGCTTGGATTTCCTGCCATTCGCTAGGGGTTTGCGAGGATTCCAACTCAGCTAAAGTATGTCGTAAATGTTGCAGTTCATTTTCTTTTCCGGGTAATTCCCGATCTAAAATTTCCAGACGAGATTGAGCATTGTTGAATTTTCCGTTATTTTGGGATAACTGAGCGCGAGTATTTTCTAACTGCGCGTTTAGATTTTTGATGTCTTTTTTTAACTGCTCTAAATGTAACTGCTGTTCTCTCTTTCCCTGACGTGATTCTGTTAATTCTAAAGAAAGCTGTTTACTACGTGTCGATAAATTAGTAATAGCTTCCCCACAACGTTCTAAAACTCTTTCAATATCTCCTAACCGCGTCCTTAAATTGACAACTTCTTCAGATTCCTTGATTTCCCCTGTCCCAAATTTTAACGCCGAACGTTGGGTATTACTTCCCCCAGACATAGCACCGCTAGTCTCTAATAATTCCCCATCCAGAGTGACAATGCGATAAAGTCCGATTTGTTTCCGCGCTTGTTCGAGAGTTGCAAAAACCACCGTATTACCAAAAACATACTTAAAAACTTCTTGATAACGGCGATCGCACTCTACCAGATTCATCGCATATTCTACAAAACCGTCAACATAACGCAAAGTTAAATCTGGGGTAAATTTCGGCGCTTTAATTTTGTTCAACGGTAAAAAAGTCGCTCTCCCCGCACGTTTTTGTTTTAATAATTCAATTCCCGCAGCAGCAACTCGATCATCCTCTACTACAATATGTCCCAATCTTGCACCCGCAGAAGTTTCCAAAGCTAGGTGATAGCGAGATTCAACCTTACCCAAATCTACCACCAACCCACATAAACCAGGTAAACCAGATTGAATAATTACCTTACTTGCTTGAGTACCTTGAACTTCCTGCTGTGCTTGGGTTTGTGCTTCCAGTTTATCTAACTGACGTTGTTTTTCCCGTTGTTCTTGTAATAAACGTTTTTGAGTATCTTGTTGCAGTTGCAATTCCTGATCAGTCGCTGCTAAATTCTCTGCTAAATTCTGAATAGGTGTATTAGAAGCGTTAAACTCAACTTCTAAATTTTCACATTCAGCTTGTTTTTCTGCTAATTGCGGTTCTAAACTAGCGATTATCTGAGATTCTTCTTCAATAAGTTGTTGTAGCTGAGAATTTCTTTCTCTCAGTTGTGCTTGTTCAGTTCTTTGAGGTTCAAGAGTTTGCAGTAAAGTTTCAATTTGTCTATTTAAAGCCGTTTGTTGTTGTACCCAAGCTTCCGAAGCAGTGGCGATTTCCGCAGCAGCTTGACGAGAAGCATCTAAATTTTCTCGTGTTTGGTTACGTTCACTTTGTAAAGACGTTAACTGCAACCTTTCTACATTTTGTTGTTGTGCAGCTTGTTGTAGAGAAACTTGATATTGTTGTATTTCCTGCTGAGTCTGGTTTAACCGTTTAGTAGTTTCCTGTAAATGAGATTCTAACTCACCTTGCTGACGTTGAAGTTGCTTTCGTTCCGCTTCTTGAGTTGCAAAAGTAGACTGAACCGCCAAAAGCTCATCTTCACCCAATGATTTTACACGAGCATTAAGAGCATCAAGAGCCGTACTTTGTTCATCAATATTCTTATTAACAGCGGTTAAATTATCAGAAAGTTGAGTAAAAGAAACATCACCAGCTTGAATATCTCCTACCAAATTTTCCTGCTTTGCTTGGAGAGAACGCCATGATAACACAGCTTCCCAAGATTGCTTTTCTTGAAATTCCTTTTTCAGTTGACGATATTTATCCGCTTTTAGCTTATCTTGATAAAGGCGATCGCGTTGAAGAGTTAACTCACCCTCAATAATGCGACAACTATCTTCCTTTTCCTTTACCTCATCCAAAGTTGCCTTAGCTTGATGAATCTTTCTATCAAACGCAGCAACACCAGCCAACTCATCAATAATTTCGCGACGTTCCCGCGCATTCATCGAAATAATGCTGGTTACATCCCCCTGCAACACCACATTATACCCTTCAGGATAAACTCTGAGATCCTCCAACTCCTGATGCAACTCAGTCAAAGTACAAGAAGAACCATTAATATAATAATTTGAAGTATAACTTCCCTGAGAGTTGACCCGTAAACGTCGAGTAACACTCCACTCAGTTGGGGACTGAGGACTGGGGACTGGGGACTGGGAGTTATTTTTCTCCTCTACTTCCTCTACTTCCTCCCCTTCCTCACTTTGCGTCTTTGCGTCTTGGCGTGAGACAATATCCGAAATATCAAAAGTTACCGTTACACTCGCTTCAATAGCATTCCGTCCCTTAGCGACTTGATTATTATTAACCAAATCTGGTAAACGTTCAGCCCGCATTCCCTTAGAACTAGACAAGCCTAAGCAAAACAGCAACGCATCGAGAATATTTGATTTACCAGAACCGTTAGGACCAGATATGACAGTACATCCCGTCAGCAGAGGGACAGAAGTTGTACCACCGAAGGATTTAAAATTAGTAAGTTCAACCCGCTTGATATGCACCATTATGGGCGCTGCTTCACTGTAAACTGGTATAAAGGAACAAGTGTATCAATTATTTTAATATTTGCAACCGTTTAGGGATTTTAGATTTTGGATTTTGGATTTTGGATTGATTCTGATAATTAATACTAACAACTTACTTTAATATTTAATTTAGATTTTAAATCCAACCTCTTACACAAAAAACCTCGAAAACTCAATTTCTCTGCGTCCTCTGCGCCTCTGCGGTTTGCTTCTCTTAATTCCCTAATCAACATGAAACTATTGTACCAAAAATTTATCATTCGTGATTGGCATAAAAAAGATCGCATATCAGCCGCAAACGTAATTAGTTCCGTATTATCAGAATACAGCTTGACTTGGGAAGCTGACGGTGCTGATAGGGATGTTTTAGAAGTTGAGGAATTTTACATAAATGCAGGTGGTGAATTTTGGGTAATTGAACACCAAAACCAAATAGTAGGTACAGGGGCATATTATCCCATAAAACGGGGTGAAAAGGCTGTAGAAATCAGAAAAATGTATATTTTACCAGAAGTTCGTGGTTTAGGTTTAGGGAAACATTTATTACAGCAGTTAGAATTAGCCATATCTAAACGCGGATTTAAGCAAATTTGGATTGAAACTGCCAGCGTTTTGAAAGAAGCAGTCCAACTTTATGAAAGTAGTGGTTACATCCCTGCTACAGGTGTAGAAACAAAAAGGTGCGATCGCGTTTATGTTAAATATTTATATTGATACCCAGATCCCCGACTTCTCAAAGAAGTCGGGGATCTATCTCCTCCCAGCAATCATTATGTTTAAAAATTTACTTAATCTTTTTTTACAGAGCAATTGCCCGATTTGCCAACGCAGCACATCTAATGGAATTTGTCAATATTGTGCTAAACAATTAAAAAGCTGTCATTTGAAAAACCCCAAATACTTATGGAAACAGGAATTACCAGTGTTTAGTTGGGGTAGTTATGGAGGAACATTAAAAAGAGCGATCGCTGTCATGAAATATGAAAACCAACCAGAAATTGGCAGGTTGTTAGGGCAGTATTTAGGGGAAGCATGGTTATTAAATTTCACATCAGCAAATCTAAACCCTGTAATTGTACCCATACCACTCCACACCAAAAAGCTCAAAGAAAGAGGTTTCAACCAAGCTGAAATCATCGCCCAAGGATTTTGTGAAATAACTGGGTTAAAATTAAAATCGAATGGTTTAGCCAGAATCAAAGAAACCAAAGCACAGTTTAGCGTATCCGGTGCGGAGCGTGAACAAAACTTAACAAATGCTTTTACTTTAGGTTCAGATTTTAGCCGTCGTCATCCAGATGCACCAGTGCTATTAGTGGATGATATTTATACCACAGGTGCAACTGCCAAATCTGCTGTATACGTACTTCATGAAAGTAGCATTTCTGTACTTGGTTTAGCATCTGTGGCTACGACTAGCAAAGATAGATCAGCCTAGAGTTGATGGGCATTTTATATTTGAGAAATCTATAATTAGGATAATGATATCCTGTGTTTGAGGGAACACTATTTCAATTTATGAACAAAGCTTTTGCAGCGGCTTTAAGAAAAATCATTATTATTCCTGTGACTATGATGACAGTGGGGATAAGCATAAATACAGGATTTGCTCAAAATCAAAATAATTTATATAAACCCATTCCCTTAAATACTAATGCAGAAATTACTGATACATTAACAGCTACAGATATTCCCACAGGTCAAGGAGGATTTGCTCGTGACTATAGCGTCAAGTTAAACAAAGGTGATAATTTAGCAATTGATTTATCTTCTGAGAACTTTGATACAATTATCACACTGTTAGCTCCTAATGGGTCAACAGTGGCAGAAAATGATGATGGACCAGATGGTACAAGTAATTCTCTATTATTTACCCGCATCACGGAAACAGGAAATTACATTGTTCGTGTCAGGTCTTTTGGAGAAACTGGGGTAGGAACTTTTAAACTCAACGTGACAAAACTGCAACCAGTTAAGTAGGGTTTGCTGAAGAAGTGGGAAAAGCTTTTCCAGTCCACCTTGTCGAAAATTACACGGGTCTTGACTTAATTAAACAAGTCTCAAGCTGTTTTGCCAAAACCCTGACATGGGGATCTTTAATCATAGTGTAGTGATTACCAGGAACCTCATATACTTCCAACTTGGGTAGCGTTTTCTTATCCCACCCGCTTCGGGGAAATAACCACAGTGGTGCTTTTCTCCTTTCGTCAGCACAAAACAGCGCAACACGACCGTCATAGGGAGAAAATTGATAATGAGATGCGGTAAGAACGAGGGAAGAAAGAGTCTCCACAGAAGGCTTTCTTTCTCTTTCTTCTGATGAGGGTTGCTGTCCTAGAATCTGATTTAGTCCCAAATTACGCAAAATCCTCAATCCTTTTTGTCGTAAATATTGCCAACGTTCTTTGGGTTTCAACTGCTTGAAAGTAGACAAAATCAAACTTATATGAGAATATAGGTTTTGGCAGTACCGATAAAGTACGTAAAGAAAATGAGTCCCTGGACGATCAAAAATCACTAATAAATCTACGGTTTTTCCCCGCGCTTGCAATTGCTGACTGATTTCGTAGGCAACCAGCGCCCCATAGGAATAACCACCAATAGAATAAGATCCCTGGGGCTGAACTGTCAAAATATCTTTCAAATGGCGAGCGGCTAAGGCTTTAATAGCGTAAGTATTATCACTACTAAAAACGTTATAACCCGATTCGAGCAAGAAAAAAGGACATTCTAAAAGATTTGCTAAAGGAACAGCCTCTTTATAAGCATTAGCACAGTAAAAGAAAGGCTTTTCTGGATTACCTCTAGAGTGGATTTTTACCATGAAAGAGTTAGGTTGAGGTCGTTCTCCTGGACGACCAAGAGTAATGGCTAAGAGGGCTTTTTCTTCCTCTACAGAGAGTTGATAATTATGAATATTAGAATCAGAAGGAATGTGGTCTGAAACCTCTTCATGCTCCAGATAATGGGCTAACTGAGCAATAGTTGTTAACTCAAAAAGGGCTGAGATTGGCAGCTTTTTACTCAGCAACGTTTCAATTTTAGCTACAAGACTGACTGTTAGTAAGGAATGTCCACCCAGAGCAAAGAAATCATCTTTAATTCCAATGGGTTTAACATTAAATACTTCTTCCCAAATCTCTGTTAGTTGTCGTTCAATGTCATTGCGAGAGGGAATGAAAGTTTCTGAAATTCTTTGTTTATCAAGTTCAGGGAGGGGTAAAGCTTCATGATTGATTTTGCCATTTACCGTTAAAGGAAAGGCTGACAACTGTACAAAATATGTCGGTATCATGTAGCTGGGTAATTGTTTTTCTACAAAAGATCGAGCTTCTTCGTTAATTAATTGTTGCTGTTCGTAAGGAATGATATAAGCAACTAATCGCTCATCATCTGTAGATAACTGACATTTTTTGATGAGTGCTTCCCGAATTTGGGGATGTTGACACAGACAAGCTTCTATTTCTTGAGGTTCTATGCGAAATCCACGAATTTTAATTTGACGATCAATGCGACCGAGAAATTCTACATTTCCATCTGGTAGATAACGTCCTAGATCACCAGTACGATAGAGTTGTGCTGTTAATTGATTAGACCAGGGATGAAAAACAAATTTTTCAGCAGTTAGTTCTGCTCGATTCAGATAACCTTGAGCTAAACCATCTCCTCCTAAATAAATTTCTCCTGGGACTCCCACGGGTACAGGTTGCTGATATTGATCTAAAATGTAAACTTCAGTATTGGCGATCGCCCGACCAATGGGCAGATTTTTAGTATTTTCTGATAAACTTTCTACAGGATACCAAATACTAAAAGTTGTATTTTCTGTAGGTCCGTAAACATGAAGCAAATGCTGAGGTTTACCTTGTTCTAAAATCCTGGTTACCGATGCGGGAGCTACTGATTCACCGCCAAATAGCAGATACTTTAAACTAGCGAAAGCATCAGGAATTTCCCAAGTTAATTTCTCAAATAGCGCAGTAGTTAAAAAGAGAATACTAATTTGAGAATCTTTGATTTTCTCAGCTAAATTGCTGGGAGAAAGTAATGTTTCTCGGTTAATCTCCACCAGGGTAGCACCATTGAGCATCGCTCCCCAAATCTCAAAAGTTGCCGCATCAAAAGACAGATTAGAGGCTTGAGCAATGCGATCACCTACGGTGGGCGTTTCGCCATCGCCCTTTTGAATTTCAATATAATTAGTATTCACTACCAGACGACTAATAGCACGATGGGGAACTATCACCCCTTTAGGTGTGCCAGTAGAACCTGAAGTATAAATAATATAAGCGCAACTTGTGGCTGTGGCTAATTGTGGTAGATTATTAATTGCCTGTGTAGCAATAACTTCCGCATCTGCATCCAAATAAATCCGGTTCACTCCCACAAAATCAGATGAGAAATGTTGACAAGTTACCAAAACCGTAATGTCTGCATCGGAGAGCATAAACTCTAAACGCTGCTGAGGATAATTCGGATCAAGAGGAACATAAACTGCTCCTACCTTGAGGATAGCTAAAGCTGTCACCACAAAATCTAGGGAATTTTGCAGATAAATTCCTACCCTTTCCCCCACTCCCACACCTTGACTTTGGAGATAATGAGCAAGTTGATTTGCTTGTTGGTTAAGTTCTTGATAAGTAATTTTAGGTTCTAGAAACGCAACGGCTTGGGGGTTTTTCTCGACTTGTTGCTCAAAAAGGCTACTAACAGTTTGATCGCGCGGATAGTCGGTTTGAGTCTCATTCCACAAGAAGATCATCTGCTTTTCTTCTTCAGATGAAAGAAACTGTAGCCTTGTTACTTTTGCAGTTGGTTGAGCAATGATAGCTGTGAGCAAAGTTTGGTAATGAGCGATCAAACTCTGAATAGTTGTATCTACAAATAGATGGTTATTATAATTAACAAAACATTTTAATCCTGCGTTGGTTTCTTCGAGGATGACAGTGATATCAAACTTAGTCGTATTGGTACTGACTGGAAAAAGACTAACTTTGAGGTCAGGTAAATTAAGGGTTGCTCTGGGTACATTTTGCAGAGAAAACATTACTTGAAATAGGGGATGACGCGAGCGATCGCGCTGTGGTTGCAATTCCTCAACTAATTTTTCAAAAGGAATATCTTGATGGCTATAAGCTTCTAGGGTTGTATCTCTAACTTGTTGCAGCAGTTCCAGGAAAGTAATATCTTTAGCTAAATTAATTCGCAAAGCCAGGGTATTGACAAAAAAGCCAATCAAGTTTTCAATTTCTGTATAGTTGCGGTTAGCAATGGGCGAACCAATCAAAAAATCTTCTTGGCCACTATAGCGATACAACAGAATAGCAAACGCCGTTAGCAAAGTCATATATAAAGTTGCCCCTTCTAAGAGTCCCAGTTGTTTAAGTGCTGCCACTTGAGAACTAGAAAGGTAAAAATATTGGCGATCGCCTGTGTGAGTCTGCACAGGTGGACGGGGGTTGTCAGTCAGCAGATCCAAATTTTGCGGCGCATCCCCTAGTTTTTCTCGCCAGTAATTAAGTTGCTGTGCTAAAAAATCTCCTTGCAGACGTGATTTTTGCCACACCGCAAAATCTTTATATTGAATTGGTAACTCTGGTAAAGATATCGATAGATCCAGAGCAAAAGCCTGATAAAAACTCATTAACTCTTGCCACCAAATCCTTGATGACCAAGCATCAAAAGCAATATGATGTACAACAGTGACTAAAATATATTCTGAAGCAGAGATATGAAACAGCTTATTTCTGAGTACCTTTCCCCCAGCTAAATCAAAAGGTTCGTTAATAAATTGAACAAGAATATCTTGAATTTCCGCCTCTGATGTCGCAGAATTAAGATGCTGCAAATCAACCACAGGCAGAGATAGCGTTGATTCTGATACTATATTTTGATAAGGCTGTCCGTCTATTGTGGGAAAATTAGTACGCAAAACACTATGACGCTCAACAATCTTTTCCAAGCTTTTTTCTAAAGCAGAAATATTAAGATTCCCCTGCAAACGCAAAGCCAGAGGAATATTATAAACCGCAAGATTTGGTTCAAGCTGATCTAGAAACCACAAACGTTGCTGGGCAAAGGATAAAGGGACAAAATCATCCTCAGCAATGGGGATAGTTTCCACTCGTTGCTGTTGTCGCAAAAAAGCAATTATTTCCGATTTCTGAGCAGATAACTGTCCTTTTAACTCTGGAGTAAGCGCATTATTTGGACAACGATAGCGCAAACGGTCTTCCTCAACCCACAACTGAATGTTTTGAGCTTGCAATTCTTCCAATAATACCTGAATAGAATTCATATTTCTCCCTCCTCATAATCATCGTTAACCCCGCGCAACTTCTCTATTTCCTGACTTAATCCCGCTATAGTAGGTGTAGAGAAAAAACTGATAAAAGAAAGTTTGACACCAAACACTTGGAACAGGCGGGAAATTACCTGAGTTGCCAAAAGTGAATGTCCTCCTAACGCAAAAAATTTATCATCAATGCCGATAGTATCTATCCCCAAAACTTGTGACCAAATCTCGGCAATTTTGACTTCTATCTCAGTGCGAGGGGGAATAAACTCTGTATTAATCTGCTCAAAACTCGGTTTTGGTAAAGCGTGACGGTCGATTTTGCCATTGGGTGTTAGAGGGAATTCTTCTAACACTACAAAGGCAGAAGGTATCATGTAATCTGGTAATTTACTTTTTAAAAAGTTCTGTATTTCTAATACAGAAACATCTGTAGACTGAGGAATAAAGTAAGCAACAAGACGTTTGTCATCTTGTTTGTCTTCTCTGACTATAACTACAGTTTCTCTGATTTCTTGATGTTGATTAATTGTTGTCTCAATTTCTCCTGTTTCAATGCGAAAACCTCGCAGTTTAAATTGATGGTCAATACGTCCCAAATATTCAATGTCACCGTTGGGAAGATAACGGGCTAAGTCACTTGTCTTGTATATGCGGCTTTTTGAGTCAGAAGTGAAAGGATCAGGAATAAACTTTTCCTGAGTGAGTTCAGGTTGATGAAAATAACCCTGTGCTAAACCCGTGCCACCAATATACAGTTCTCCAGGAACACCTATAGGTACTGGTTGTAAATACTTGTCTAAGATGTAAATTTGAGTGTTAGCTATGGGACGACCAATAGGAACAAAAGCTTCACTTTTATCTACTTGATGAATGGTAGACCAAATAGTGGTTTCTGTCGGTCCGTATAAATTCCAGACACTAGCAGCCTTTTGACATAACTGTGAGGCTAAGTTTTGGGATAAAGCTTCACCACCACAGAGAATTTTTAGTTGTGAATTTCCTTCCCAACCTGCATCTAATAACATTCGCCAAGTGGCAGGGGTAGCTTGCATGAGAGTTACAGCAGAATTATTCAGTTTTTGTAATAATTGTGTGCCATCAGTTGCAGTTTCCCGACTGACTAAAATTAATTTAGCTCCTGTGGTTAAGGGCAGGAAGATTTCTAAAACTGCAATATCAAAAGATAGGGTAGTTACTGACAGAAGGTTGTCTATATTTGTTAACTGCAACTTCTCCTGCATTGCCGTGAAGAAATTAATTACATTTCTATGGGCAATTTGTACACCTTTTGGTTTACCTGTGGAACCAGAAGTGTAAATTATGTAACTGAGATTATTTGGATAAATATTGTTGTTAACTGAGTTTTGTTGATGTGTGGCGATGTTTTTCCAGTCGCTGTCTAAACAGATAACTTGGGCGGATTTAGGTGGAAGAGCTTTTAATAAATTTTCTTGGGTTAATAAGACTGAAATTTCCGAGTCTTCCACCATAAAAGCCAACCGTTCTTTTGGATAAGCTGGATCGAGCGGGACGTAAGCACCACCCGCTTTGAGGATGGACAAAAGTCCAATTACCATTTCTAAGGACCGTTCAACACAAATTCCTACTAATACTTCTTTTTCTACTCCCAGTTTTTGCAGGTAGTGAGCGAGTTGATTTGCTCTAGTGTTCAGTTCTCGATAGGTTAATTGCTGGTTTTCAAATACTACTGCTACAGCCTCTGGTGTTTTCTGGACTTGTTCTTCAAATAATTGATGAATACACTTATCCTGTGGGTATTCTGTCTTAGTCTGATTCCACTCAACTAAAATTTGTTGTTGTTCAGAAGCTGTTAACAGCGGTAACTTAGATATCACTTGATCAGGATTAGCAACAATCCCTTCTAACAATCTTCCAAAATGTCCAACAGCACGAATAATAGTATCTCGATCAAATAAACCAGTGTTATACCCAAAAAATCCTCTCAGTTCTCCTCTGTCTTCTTCCAGGTGTAAAGCAAGAGGAACTTTTGCAGTTTGAGGATTAATTTCCAGGGATTCCCAAGTTAAACCAGAAACTTCCCTTACTGGTAATGACTGACCTTGAAAATCCAACATTACTTGAAAGAGAGAGTTTCCTTTGTCAACACGACTATTCTGCAACTGAGTAGCCAGTTCTAGATAGGGTAAATTACTATGCTCTTGGGCTTCTAAAACCGTATCTTGTACTTGTCTTAACAATGTCAGAAAACTAATATCTCCTGATAGCTTACTGCGTAAGACCAAGTTATTCATGAAAACCCCGATTAAACTCTGAGTTTCCGCTTGTTGTCGCCAAGAAGTGGGAGTACCAACTATTAAATCACTTTGCCCTGTATAGCGATAAAGCAAGATTTTTAAAGCAGTCAAAAGTAAAGTGAACAAAGTCACCTGTGCTTGCTGACTCAGAGATTTTAAAGCACTGGTTAATTCTTGAGAGAGTATGATCGATTCTTGATCACCTGCTAATGTTTTTAAGTCTGGTTGTTGCTTAAATGGTAAGTTGAGAGCAGGAGGTAAATCTCCTAGTTGCTTTTGCCAGTAATTGAGAAGTTTTTGGTAATTTTCTCCTTGTAATTGCTCTCGCTGCCACAGTGCAAAATCTGCGTATTGAATGGGTAATTCAGATAGAGGTGATGGACGATTTTCTGAAAATGCCTCATATAAAACAGTCAGTTCCTTAACCCAAAGTACATCAGATTGATCGTCATCAACGATGTGATGTAAGGTGAGATGAAACCAATGTTCAATTTCGCTGATGCGGAATAAAACTGCACGCCAAGGTAAGTCTTTTTCCAGTTGAAAAGGGCGTTTAGTTTCTGCTATTACCTGTTTTCTAGCTTCTGATTCTGACGATACATCAACAATTGAGAGAATATAATTTGCGGGAGGCGCAATAAATTGTTTTGTTGTTCCTGCTGATAAATAAGATTTTGTTCTCAGGGCTTCATGGCGAACTACAATTTCATTCAAGGCTTTTTCTAAGCTTTTGTAATTGAGTTGACCAGTTAATTTCAAAGTCAGGGAATTATTGTAAACAGAAGGAGTCAATTGTTCCAGTAACCACATCCATTCTTGAGAATAGGAAAGTGGAATTTCCCCCTCTGTTTTCCGTCGGGGAATTTGCTGTGCTGATACACCCGTTATTCCTTGCTGCTGTTGTAGCTTTTTTAATAAAGCGCGCTTTTGAATTAATAAATTGAATTGCTTCTTTTGAGATTGACTCATGCTTGTCTTTTTACCCCAGCCAAAACATTGTTTTCAGCTAACATTTGTGCAATTTCTTCTTCTTCCATATTTGCTACATCGAGAATCTGTTGAGCCATTATTTCTAGGAGTTTTCCCTGTGGTGATTTTTGTATCATTAATTCTGCAAGTTTAGCAACCGTAGGAGCTTTAGAGATTGCTAATAAAGGTAGTTTAATAGCAAAAAGGTCTTCTATTTCACTTGTAATTTCCACTGCTTCTAAAGATTGTCCTCCCAAAGCATAGAAATTATCTTCAATCCCGATTTCCTCACGTTTAAGAAAGGTTGCCCAAATGTTGGCGATAACAGTCTCTAAAGATGTTCTGGGAGGGATAGAACTTAAAACTTCTGTTACCGGTTCTACAAAGGTGATTCCTAATTTTTCAGCTAATCCTATCCGTTGTAACTTGCCAGTAGCACCTTTGGGAATTGCATCTACAAAAACAACCCGACGAGGAACTTTAAAATCTGCTAGAGACTCGGCTATAAATGTTTGTACTTCTTCCTCGGTAACAGTTTTGCCCTCTTTGAGAATTACGGCTACTCCAACTTCTTCTCCTAACAGAGAATGAGGCACAGCAAAAGCTACAGCTTGGGTGATGCTTGGATGTTCCAGTAACACTTCATCAATTTCACGGGGGGCTATTTTTTCTCCACCACGATTGATTAACTCTTTGATGCGTCCTTTAATGGTGAGATAGCCATCCTCATCAAACATTCCCTGGTCTCCTGTGCGAAACCACCCCTGTGTAAATGCTTTGGCGTTAGCTTCAGGATTATTCCCATATCCTTGCGTTACGTTTGTACCACGAATGACTATTTCCCCTACCTCTCCCACGGCAAGAAAATTACCAACTTCATCCATGATGGCCACTTCGGGACCGGCTGGTAAACCAACTGAACCGGGTTTACGCTGACTTGGGGGAAGGGGGTTACTGGTCATTTGATGGGAGGCTTCTGTCATCCCATAGGCTTCAATTACAGGCACTTTGAAGGTGTCCTCTAATTCCTGAATGACTTGGGGAGGGAGGGAAGCGGAGGAGGAGCGAATTAACCGCAGGTGGTGGGAAAAATCAGGAGTAGATTTTGTTCTTTCTATAATCATCTGCTGCATTGTGGGTACAGCAGAATACCAAGTTGGTTGGAGTTGTTCTAACCAGTCGAGAAAGTTGGGTGCTTGAAACCCTGGAGTACAAATTATACTAGCTCCGGTGCTGATGGTGGAGAGTAAACAGCCAATTAACCCATGAATATGAAACAACGGCATGACATTGAGACAGCAGTCATGGGTAGTTAACTGTAGTGTTTGGCTGATGTTGTTGGCGGAAGTGCAGAGATTATGATGGGTGAGGGGAACTATTTTCGGGCGGGAAGTAGTGCCGGAAGTATGTAAAATCAGGGCGATATCGTCGGGGGTGGCTGGGTCAATTTGGGCGGTAGATGCAGGGGTAAAGCTCAGGGAAAATATACCTGCTGCTGCTTCTAAATTAGGTAATAACTCAATAATTGGTATTTGCTGAATTTCAGCTACCTTGCGGGCTGCCTCAGCTACCCCAGATTGCATAATCAGAGCTTTGGGTCTTAAATCACTAAGATAAAATTCGTACTCTGTTTCTCGATAGTTGGGGTTAAGAGGGGCGCAGGTGGCATAGGAAGCAACGGCGAGAAACATTACAGCCATTTCTGGACTGTTGGGAAGGGCAATGGCTACCGGTTCGTTAGGATGGATATTTAATTGTGCTAAAGCCTGGGCAACTATCAGGGTTTGGGCGTGAAGTTGCTGGTAAGTCAGGGGTTGACGTTGGGGGGCTATAATTGCGATCGCCTCTGGCTGTATTTGCTGCCAATGATCAAGCAACTGAGCGATAGTGAAGTAAGAATTTGGCGTAGAAGTCATAAGTTGTCAGTGAATTTAGCTAATATTTGTATCCATCTGCAACTTGAAATTCTCTCTGGTCACTATGTGATCAATTTTGCCTCTGCAACTCATTCTGGATGAAACACCTGGTACGAGAAAGGGAAATATCAGTGGTTATGGATAGCCATAACAAAAACATTTGCATTTTACCATGCTGGCAGTCGTCGCTAAGAAGAATTATTCCGCCTCATTGCTGAGGTAGTTTAGTATAATTAATTACTGATGACTATAGAGCTTATTTTAAACTTTTTACCCCTACTTATTGAGCCGATACGATTTTTCTATGCTTCTAGAATCTTAATTTCATCAAGTTGATTAATCACCACATCCGCACCTGCAACATTTCCTGAATTACTAATCCAAGTAATACCAATACAACCGGCGGCGTTACCATCACGTGCCATTTGCATATCGCCAACGGAATCGCCTACCATCAAAGTAGTTCTGGTTTGTACGCCTAAAGCTTGACAAGCTTGTAAAAATAAAATGGGATCTGGTTTACTCAGCCCTTCATCAACTCCCATTTCTAATTGTAGATAATCTCTTAACTGATGAGTGATGACGAATTTCTGCACATCTCCGGTAGTTGCGGCTGAGAGAATACCCAGTTTTAAACCTGCTGCTGACAGAGATTTTAAAACCTCTAAACTACCAGGAAACAGAGGTGAGGGAGTTTTCCCAACATATTGATCCGCTTCTGCTAAAGCTTGACGGGCAATTTTTAAAGACTCAAACCAACTTCTACCTGTTTCGGCTATATAGGCGGCGGCGGCTACTTCTGTTTCTTTGCGACTAGCTACGGCTATTAAACCTGCTGGATCTAAATGATCGCCATTTATCCCAAAAGCCATTAACAATGGTTCACCAATACCGGGTATTTGTGCATCTATCATCCGCGCCGCTTTGTGTCCGAGCGATCGCAAATAACCTTCTGAGTCTTCTAATGTCCCATTTTTGTCAAATAAAATTGCCTGAATATGAGAAAACGTGATGTTTTTACATTTAATAGTTGCCATATTAGTCCGTTATCAGTTATTAGGAACAGATTGTTTGATCACCAGTTGTTTCAGTTAAACTTATTCCCAATTATCACAAAAAAAGAGGGAAAATCCCTCTTTATTAAATAGTCGACTGCTCTTAATTGCAAGTAATTGGAAGTAATTACAACTAAGAATTTAATTAATCTTCAGTTGCTGCGGGAATTTCTGCTTCTGTTTCAGTTGCTGCGGGAATTTCTGCTTCTGTTTCAGTTGCTTCTACAGCTTCTACTGCTTCTATAGGTGCAGCAGCTTCTACAGCTTCTACAGGTGCAGCAGCTTCTACAGCTTCTACAGCTTCCACCGCTTCTACAGGTGCAGCAGTGATACCTTGCTGTTTAGCTAACATTTGTTCCCTATACTTAGCTGCCATTTCTTCGGCCTTATCATAGACCAAATCGCGGTTCTTAATCATGTCACCGGGTTCGGGTTCCAACTGCTTAGTAGACAGAGAAATCCGTCCTCTTTCGGCATCCAAGTCAATGATCATGACTTTCACTTCATCATTGACATTGAATACGCTGTGAGGTGTATCAATATGCTCGTGGGAAATCTCAGAAATGTGGAGTAGTCCGCTAACGCCGCCGATGTCGATGAATGCACCGTAGGGTTTGATACCGCGAACAGTACCAATGACCACTTCTCCCACTTCCAAGCGGTTCATCTTGCGCTCAACCAGCGCCCGACGATGGGAGAGAACTAAGCGGTTACGTTCTTCATCTACTTCTAAGAATTTTAAGGGCAGTTCTTCCCCTACTAATTCCTCTTTGGGTTTGCGGGTACTAATATGGGAACCGGGGATAAAGCCGCGTAGTCCCTCAATTCTGACCAATGCACCACCACGATTAGTAGCAAACACACCAGAACGGACAGTAGCATCTTCTGCTTGTAATTGCCGTACTCGTTCCCATGCTCTCATGTATTCAATACGACGAATGGACAGGGTTAGCTGACCATCTTCGTTTTCATCAGTGAGGATGAAAAATTCCCGTGTTTCGTTTGATTGTAAGACTTCTTCCGGGCTGTCTACCCGGTTAATAGACATTTCCTGTATAGGTATGT
The DNA here is from genome assembly GCF_034931405.1 of Anabaena sp. UHCC 0451. Lineage (NCBI taxonomy): Bacteria > Bacillati > Cyanobacteriota > Cyanophyceae > Nostocales > Nostocaceae > Anabaena > Anabaena sp. UHCC 0451. The sequence continues at coordinate 23,636 of NZ_JAYGHA010000020.1, forward strand.
AAGCTGCTGTTTTAGCACCGATGTCAATCAGAGCGCCGCGCGGCTCTATACTGAAAACTGTACCTGGTACGACATCACCAGGGCTAAAATGATAATCGTACTTATCGAGTAGAGCAGCGAAATCTTCGTGAGTAAATCCAATTTCTGTAGCGGTTAAATTCTGATTGACCATGCTGATTTGTTCCTGGTTTTAGTCTCCGTCAAGTTTTTGTCACAATTAACTTTGTCACAATTAATGATGTATATGATGTGGCTTTTAAATAAGTCTACACTTACATCCTTGTCAATCCTAGCGCAGAAGAGCTAGGTTCACACTTATGATCTTCCAGATAGGGTATTATATCACATTCTCAAAATTTTTTCACCTGTTGGGATTTTCAGCCCCATAATTTTGGTACTCTCTCTATATTCACAATATTATCCGTTGCCGCCTATTTAGGTAGCAACGGACGGGGTTTTCAAATAGGATTCTGAGCAGAATCTGAATTGAAAAATTGCTAAGTGGTGAATACTGAGAAAAAATGCCAGTTTTTAGTTTATAACTGCTTATTCTTTCTCTTTTTTCTCAAAGCGTGGGGGTTCGCGAAATGCGATCGCAAAGAAGAGAACACCTAGTGCCAAGGTCAAAATCAAGATATATGCAACGCTTTCCATATTAGGAGTTCCTGCCTATCCGGCCAGTAATCTTAGTTTACCAAACCTGGGAAAAAGTATGAAGTAATAAAACTTCATACTTCATCCTAGTTTAAGCTTCTTTACGTGTACGAGTGGTCTTGTCACCAACTTTCTGGAACAAACCCCACTCTACTTGTTCTTCTAAATCCGCTTCCACACCAGCAAATACGTCTCGGTAGATTGTCCGAGAACCATGCCAGAGGTGTCCGAAGAAGAACAGCAGGGCAAATACAGCGTGACCAAAGGTAAACCAACCTCTGGGAGATGTACGGAATACACCATCAGAGTTCAAGGTTTCGCGATCAAATTCAAATATTTCGCCACCTTGAGCTTTCCGAGCGTATTTCTTCACATCAGCAGGATCTGTAAAGGTCTTGCCGTTGAGATTGCCACCGTAGAAGCTAACAGTTACACCTGTTTGCTCAAAGCTGTACTTGGATTCTGCCCGACGGAAGGGAATGTCAGCGCGGACAACTCCATCTTTATCGGTCAGAATTACTGGGAAGGTTTCAAAGAAGTTAGGTAGACGACGTACAGTTAACTCACGTCCTTCTGCGTCTGTGAAGACTGCGTGACCTTGCCAAGATTGGGCAATACCATCACCCTTAACCATTGGACCTGTACGGAATAGACCACCTTTAGCGGGGCTATTGCCTACGTAATCGTAGAAGGCCAATTTTTCGGGGATTTGCGCCCAAGCTTCAGAAAGGCTTGCACCTTGAGCAACGCTAGTTTGCACACGGCGATCAATTTCTTGATGGAAATAGCCTTGATCCCACTGGTAGCGGGTAGGTCCAAACAGTTCGATGGGGGTAGCAGCGTTACCGTACCACATAGTACCAGCTACGACGAAAGCAGCAAAGAATACTGCCGCGATACTGCTGGAAAGTACGGTTTCAATGTTACCCATCCGTAGGGCTTTATAGAGCCTTTCGGGGGGTCTGACTGTGAGGTGGAATAAACCAGCGATAATACCAACTACACCAGCTGCAATGTGGTGAGCCACAATACCACCGGGGTTAAAGGGGTTAAACCCGGCTGGTCCCCATTCTGGTGCTACTGGTTGAATGCTGCCAGTGACACCAAAGGCATCGGAAACCCACATCCCTGGACCAAATAGTCCGGTGAGGTGGAAAGCACCGAAGCCGAAGCAAAGTAAACCAGATAAGAACAAGTGGATGCCAAACATTTTTGGCAAGTCTAAAGCAGGTTCGCCTGTGCGGGGATCTCTGAACAGTTCCAAATCCCAGTAAACCCAGTGCCAAACGGCTGCTAGGAATAACAAACCGGAAAGAACAATGTGAGCAGCAGCAACGCCTTCAAATGACCAAAAGCCAGGATCTACTGCTGGGGCACCAGTAACACTCCAACCGCCCCAGGATTCGGTCACGCCTAAACGTGACATGAAGGGAAGTACGAACATCCCTTGTCTCCACATGGGGTTGAGAACTGCATCACTGGGGTCGTAAACTGCTAGTTCGTACAATGCCATTGAACCAGCCCAGCCAGCGACTAGGGCGGTGTGCATTAGGTGTACGGAAATCAGCCGACCTGGATCATTCAGAACAACTGTATGTACTCGGTACCAGGGTAGTCCCATCGACTACAATCCTCCTTGAAGAGTTAGTTTACAAAGCAATTTTCTTACTGAGTTTTTGAGGGAGGTAAGCCGCCACTCAGAAAACTCTCTGAGTTTTTGTTATTGCTAGTCTTGAGTTTTACCACAGATGAGCCTGTGGTTTAGCAATGCTGATCCGCTGCAATGGCTTTATTCCCTTGAGTTGTGAACTTTTGGGAAGTTGCTGTTTGAGCGGCGATGCGATCGCCAAGCAAAAATGAGAATGTTTTAAAAAGTGTAACTATTGATGGAACGCTTTGCAAGCTTGTAAACAGATGCGATTACCTCGCTTTACCCAAAAATATCCTTCCCGATCACCGTTAAACGCTTAATTAGCAGATATTTCGTTATATTGACGTATATTTCCTGATGGTAAGGCATCAGAATAATTATTACTGATTAAGGTACAGATATAGTAAAATGGCTGACCGCTGATTAAAAAAAAATTAATGGTGATAACCTGGTTTTCTTGGTCTATGAGACGGTGGGGTAGGGTGACAAAATTCCTATCATTGTTCTCTTTATGTTTATTGTTGGCTGTTAGTTGCACTCCTAGTCCACAGACAAATACTCCAACCTCCGGTGCTGTCAATACTCCTGCTGGTGATGGACGCATTACTATAGGTACAACATCAAAGCCCAGAACCCTTGATCCGGCTGATGCTTATGAATTAGCATCCTTGGGTTTAGTGTTTAATATGAGCGATCGCCTATATACTTACGAACCGGGCAGCACAGAAATTAAACCCCAACTGGCCACAGCTTTACCTAAAGTTAGCGCAGATGGTTTAACATACACTATTCCCCTACGTCAAGGAGTAGTTTTTCACGATGACACACCTTTTAACGCTAAAGCAATGGAATTTAGCATCCAGCGTTTTATCGAAAATAAGGGTAAACCATCTTTTCTGCTTTCCGATACTATAGATTCAGTTAAAGCCACGGGTGACTATGAATTAACCATCAAGTTGAAAAAACCCTTTGCGGCTTTTCCCTCCTTGTTAGCATTTTCTGGAGTGTGTCCAGTTTCCCCCAAAGCTTATGAAATTGGTGCGGGGAAATTTAAACCCAATATTTTTGTCGGAACTGGTGCCTATAAATTAGCCCAGTATGGTACAGATTCTTTAAGATTAGATGTATTTGACAAATATTGGGGAGAAAAAACAGCGAATAAAGGTATTAATGTCCAGATTCAAACCAGTCCAGTGAATTTATTTAATGCTTTTAAAACTGGTGCAGTTGATGTGGCTTATTTATCTTTACAACCAGACCAAATTCGCAGTTTAGAAGCAGGTGCTAAAAACGGAGATTGGCAAGCCATCACTGCTCAGGGTAGTGTAGTTAGTTATATGGTGTTGAATCGCAATCAGAAGCCTTTGGATAAACCAGAAGTTAGAAGTGCGATCGCATCATTAATTGATCGTCCATTATTAAATGAACGTGTTTTATTAGGTCAAGCTGATCCGCTTTACAGCATGATTCCCACTACCTTTAATGTTTCCCAACCATTATTTAAAGATAAATATGGTGATGGTAAATTTGAAGAAGCGAAAAAATTGTTAACTACCGCTGGTTTTTCCCAACAAAATCCTGCTAAAGTGCAAATTTGGTATCCTGCTAGTTCACCTACCCGGAGTTTAGCAGCACAAACACTAAAATCCTTGGCTGATACTAAACTAGATGGAATCTTACAACTGGAAGTTAAAACCGTAGAAGGTGCAACCTTTTTTAAAGAAATTTCCAAGGGTTTATATCCAGTAGCTTTACTAGATTGGTATCCAGACTTTTTAGATCCAGATAATTATGTACAACCATTTTTAGCTTGTGAAAAAGGTTCAGAAACTAAAGGATGTGAAGACGGTGGAAGTCAAACACAAGGGTCTTTTTATTATAGTGAAACAATGAATAAACTCATTGCTCAACAACGTAAAGAACAAAACCCAGAAGCTAGAAAGAAAATCTTTGCTGACATTCAAAACCAAGTTGTAACAGACGTTCCTTACGTTCCTCTATGGCAAAACAAAGATTATGTATTTGCCCAAAAAGGTGTAACTGATGTTAAACTTGATCCTACTCAAAACCTGATTTACAAAACAATTAAAAAATAGGTATTGGGGACTGGGGAGATGGGGAGATGGGGAATATTTATTTTTTA
>NZ_JAYGHA010000020.1:28266-29418 GCF_034931405.1 Anabaena sp. UHCC 0451
TCCTGACTCCTATAAAATATGTCTCGTTCAAAAGCTTTACAGTATTACATTGTTTCCCGGTTGCTTTTTGCGCCACTGCAACTATTAACTATTATCACCATTGTTTTTCTTTTATTAAGAGCCACACCAGGAGATCCAGCAGATGCAATTCTTGGTGGACGTGCGCCAGAAAGTGCCAAAGAAGAGTTAAGAAAACAACTAGGTTTAGACTTACCTATTTGGTTGCAATACCTCAATTATTTAGGACATATTTTTCGTTTTGATTTGGGAACTTCCTTAACAAGTCGGGGTCAAAATGTGGGAGAAATAATTGGTCAATATTTTCCCGCTACAGTAGAGTTAGCAGTTTGTAGTATGCTGGTGGCTTTAATTGTAGGGATTTTAGTTGGTACGCTTTCCGCTTCTCGTCCAGGAACTTATTTTGATGTCGGTGGGCGTTTATTTGGGATTATTACCTATGCACTCCCCATGTTTTGGGCGGGAATGTTATTACAATTAATATTCTCAGTGCAACTGCGTTGGTTTCCCAATTCAAACCGGTTTCCTCCTAATCTTCCTGCACCTACAAATGTTACTGGTTTATATACAATTGATAGTTTATTAAGTGGCAATTTCAGCCAATTTTTGACAGCTTTACATCATCTTGCTTTACCGAGTTTAACTTTGGGAATTTTACTGAGTGGTATTTTTGAGCGTATTGTCAGAGTTAATTTAAAACAAACATTAAAAGCTGATTATGTAGAAGCTGCTAGAGCGCGAGGAATTTCTGAAAATAAGATTTTAGTCTCCCATGCTTTAAAGAATGCCTTAATTCCTGTAATTACGGTTTTAGGTTTAACATTTGCATCTTTATTAGGTGGGGCAATTTTAACAGAAGTGACATTTTCCTGGCCGGGGTTAGCAAATAGATTATATCAAGCGATTTCTGACCGGGATTATCCCACAGTTCAAGGTGTGTTAGTATTTTTTGGAGCAATTGTTGTGAGTGCGAGTATTTTGATTGATATTCTCAATGCTTATGTAGACCCAAGAATTAGATATTAGTTAAGTTGGTTGGGTTGACGCAAGGAAATTTGCTTTAGTATCTGCGGAATGTGGGTTAAAAATATTTAATCCTGAAAATCTTATCATCCTGGATATCCTGATTCAGAC
>NZ_JAYGHA010000020.1:29524-83348 GCF_034931405.1 Anabaena sp. UHCC 0451
TTATTCCATTTCTTTAATTATTTCCATTGTGTCTACACTCACGGTACAGACTCTCATTAATAATTCTATTACCTGTTCTTTATAATCTGCAAAACGATAAGTATTGAATTTTTCCGCAATGGTTGGATCTTTTGGTTTCTTTTCTTTATATTGATCTAAAATCCATTCTAAAGCGCAACGATTACCTAGCATATATTCCCAAGCTATTTTCGGAATGTTTTCTAATGTTGTGACATCATCTAAGATAATGCTATTTTTGGTTTTATCGGCTTTTAGTTTGGGTTTTGGTGTTTTTTGGTTGTCTTTTAAGGGAATATCAACACGGGTTAATTTATAAGGTGTGACTGTTTCATAATTAATATGAATTTCCATGAGTTGTTTTCCCCAGTTAACCCATTTTTGGAAGTTTTCATAATATGGTAAACGCGGAAAGTCGCGTTTGAGGTTAAGTTCGTATTTGCTGCGATATGCTGGGTTGTGTAAGACTGCGTAGGTATAATGAAAGATGTCTATTTTGGTAATTGTTGAATCTTGATAATGGGTTTGAATTTGTTTTAGTCCCCAGTCGGTTATATTATCAATGCGGTTTCCTTCTTTGTCATAAGAGTACAGTGATAGACATTGTGTACTTCCACCACCTACTAATAAACTTCCTAAATCAATTATTGTATTAGAAGCGATAACTCCAAATTTTATTGTTCCCACATTGACAGCAATAAATTTATTTTCTGAATTGTTATTGTAAATATTAAACCATTGATAAGTCATTCCATTAAAATGTTTATCAAAATAAAAATATTGTTGATAAAAGGGACGATATAAACTTTTAATAATTTGGTCATTTTCAAAAATTTTATTTATTTTTCTGTCCAAATATTTATTTAATTCTCTATCCCATTTAATTTGATCTTTTCCTGGGTATTTTGAATCTTTTAATGTTTTCTGATAAACTTCAATTAAAAATTTTACTTTTTCTTCTAACGCAGTTTCAGATAAATCATAAACCCATTCATCTCTCTGTGTTTTCAACCCTGAAGAAAACAACTTAAATACTGCTTCTTCTCCTTTACCTGCTTTCACATCTTTATCAACTAAAGATAAAAGACTTTCAAAATCGTTATCAGATTGATTAATCCAATTACCATTGGTATCTGGTTTCAGATGAGTAAAACCTAAATCTCTGAATTTTTGGGAACTAAAATATTTTTTCTTTTCATCTGCATCTGTATAATCATCAATTGCATTATAATAAACTTTGAAACCTTCCGCGTGTTCATTCCTAATTAAAAAATAAACCGCTATTCCTACTCTAATTTCATCACTAAAGACATTACCACCTTCTTTGCGTCGTCTTTCTCCGCTTGTTCTTGCATTACCTTTCATGTCAATAACATGAATTTCATTAAATTCTTTAGCTACAACTTTTCTAAAACCATCATAAGCAATCGAATCTATAAAAGAACTATTAGAAACAAACGCAATAATCCCATTTTTACCTAGTCTATCAGAAGCCCATCTAATAAACCGAGTATACATATCATAAACAACAATATTATTTTGAGCTTTACTATATTTAATATAAGATTCCTTAATTAACTTATCTATAGCTGTATAATAACGATTAGCATTATTATCATTAAAATTTTCCTGTTTTGCATTATAAGGAGGATTACCAATAATCACAGAAATAGTTCTATCATTCTGTCTTTTGATTCTTGCGGTATTCTCCACACTCATAGCAAACAAATCTAATTGCTTACCCGCAAAAGAAGTATTATCTAAAGTATCTACAAAACAAATATTTTCAAACTCCTCATACACACCCATTTTCTGTTTATAGGTAAATTCAATATTCAAATTTGCAATGTAATAAGGCAAAATTGCCACTTCATTACAATGAATTTCATGTTTATATTTGTGTTCCAAACTCTGCTTTGGTAAATAATCAATTAACTCAGTAATAAAAGTCCCTGTTCCCGTCGCAGGATCTAAAATTTCTACATCTTTGTCTGCTAACAACTTACCAAAATGTTTATGTGTGAGAAAATCCACACTTTCAATCATAAACCTGACAATTTCATTGGGAGTATAAACAATTCCTAATCTATCCGCAGCTTTGGGATTATATGCTTTGTAGAAATTCTCGTATAATGCTTTGAGAAACTTCTGTTTTTCTTGATGATTATAAATATTAGCCGCAGTTCTTCTAATAACTGCATAATATCTTTCAATGCTTCCTAGAGTATTGCGTTTGACACTTCCAGTAAAAAAGGTAGAAATTATTTCTTGTAATTCTCTCGCTACGTTATTTTCTTGATGAAATTGTGATTCACTGAAAATATTGATAAAAATATCTTCTGTTAAAATGTGCTGAATCATCATTTCCCGAATATCAAATAAACTGATTTCAGGGTTAATTGATTCTTTGCAAATTCCCCAAAACTTATCTCGCGCAGTTTGAAAAGATGTGTTATTTTCTCCTTGCAAATCTATCAAATCTCTGAGAGAATTTAAGATAGTGGGTAAATCTTGTTTAAAGATGTCTATTGCTTCTCGAAAATCTCTAACTTCAGGACGAACATAATTAATAAAACTGGTAATAATTCCATCTACTGCGTCAGCATCTCCCATAGAAACGCGCTGGGTTTCCTGTCCAGATTGAATTAAAACCGCAGTTTGGGAATCTTCAAATAAAATATTACTATCGGGATAACCTTTATTTAATTTCTTTTCTATTTCTTCATCTAATTTATCATATTGATCTTTACTTTCCCAGTAACCCCAATCTAACCGTAAAGCGTCTTTAATTGTCCCATCGGGATAAACAAGTTTACCATTTGGTAGTTTGTAATCTAATTCAGGAATGAGAAGAAAATCTCTGGGTTTGCAATATTCATTGAGGAGGTTTTGAAAAGCGACACGAATTGATGTTTCTTTCCGTGAACCACCATATTGAATGATTTTTTCTACTTCCGCTTGGTATTGAGTTACTAATAGTCTTGACATGATTAAAAAATTGATTGTAAAAACCTTTTGTTTGGTTGCGCTGTCCCTTAACCCAACCTACATTTTAAATTGTATTATATAGCAATTCTAGTTGATTTGTGAATATTGTTAGAGTTCAGATCCCCGATTTCTTCAAGAAATCGGGGATCTTTTTGTTCATAAGTGATTCAGACATTTTGATAATTACATATTTAATTACCTTTGTAAACTGCGCGGGTCCAGGGCATCACGCAACCCATCACCGAGTAAATTGAATGCTAAAACCGTGAGAATAATTAATATTGCTGGGGGCAAAATTAGCCAAGGTTGTAATACTAAAATAGAAGCATTACTAGCTAAAGAAAGCATATTTCCCCAAGAGGGATCAGGTTGTTGAATACCTAAACCAATCAGACTCAAAACTGCTTCTGCACCAATAAAACTGGGAATTGTTAAAGTTGCAGAAATAATTACATAACTAGCAGTTTGGGGTAGAACATGACGGATAATAATATAAATTGGTTTACCACCCATTGCTAGTGATGCTTGGACAAATTCTCTTTCTTTAATTGATAGAACTTGACCACGAATTACCCTAGCTAAACCTGCCCAACTAATCACAGAAGTAATCACAACAATTAATAAAAATCGTTGTGTACTGGTTAATTGAGGGCTTAAAACTCCTGATAATGCTGCTAACAAATAAATGCTAGGAAAAGTCATCAGCACTTCTGCCAAGCGCATAATTACACTATCAATTACACCACCAAAATAACCGGAAATACCGCCAATTATTAATCCTAAAGGATAGGTAATGATAATCCCAAAAATACCGATGAATAGACTAATTCTCCCACCATAAAGCAGACGACTAAATTGATCTCTTCCTTGTTCATCAGTTCCTAAAATATTAAATTTTGCTGCACCAGTTGAGCCAAATAAATGTAAATTTAGGGGAATACCAGGAATGATAGTGACTTCATCCCATTTAGGAGGTAGGGGTAAACTCAGTTGAAATAATCTATATTCTGGACCAGAAACAAATAAACCCAAGGGTGAAGGTTTTTTTAAGTCTACAATTAATTTCCGTTCTCCTGTTTCTAGGCTTGTATCACCTTGAATTGTTGGATAAATGTGGGGTCCAATAAATTTACCTGCTGGGGAAAACCAATGAATACGCGTTGGTGGCAGTAATGAACCATTTGGCTGCGAATCATAAGGGTTGTAAGGTGCAATAAAATCAGCACCAATTACTGCCAAATAAAATATTAATAATACACTTGCACCAAATCGCGCCAAAGGATTTTTCTTGAGTCTCTGCCACCAATTCATAATTTTCAATTACTATGTAATATTATTCTTCAATTAGAAACTAGGGAAAAGGTAACAGGTGATAGAGGGAATATTTACCAATTACCAAACCCAAGTAGAAGCTAGAACCATGTGATTATCTAAGCATTTAACTGTTCAGCTAAATACCGCAATTCTTCATTTTGTTTTTCATGTTCAACAACAAAAACATTGGAATAAAGATTAGCCAAAACTTGTTTTCCCTGTTGTGTGAGAGATAAATAACGCAGTCCTTCTTTGATATAAGGATAGACACCATTCCAATAAAATTTGGAGTAGTTTTTGCGTAAATCTCCAGGATTTTTATAGCCTAAAGCTGCATTAATTCCAGTTTCTTCAAATTCATAGAATAAACTAGTGATTTTTTTCAAATAACGGGGATCACTTAATTGCCCAATTAAATCAGCAGCCCGGACTAAACCGGCAAAGTGCGTGGTATCTTGATGATCATCGGCGCTAGGAACTGGAAACCGTGTTAATTCAATATTGTTCTTAATTACTTCCGCACATATTAAAGGATGTCCACCAAATCTTTCATCAATAAATAGTTTAGCCCGATCTACATGATAGGGTGTGAGACTAGCATCAGAAGCACCAGTAGGAAGCGAAACCATGCCGCCATTTTGCCCTGTAGCATATAAACTTTCTGATTCTTTGTCGTCACGACAAACTCCTTTAACATAGCCAATATCGTGACACAATAAGGAAATAATTACGTGTAACCAATCTTCACTGGAAACCCCACCTTCCCGAATGTGTCTACCACGCAAAATTTCTTGTCCAACCAGGGTAACGAGAACTGAGTGTTCTACATTGTGATATAAAGCATCACTGTTGGCAATATTTTCTAAAGCCATGTTACCAGCCCAAGCGATGATGTCCTGATGATCAGTTTTTAAACCACCGTAAGTACGTTGATAACCTGCTCGCAGTTGATTTACAAAAGCATCAATGATAATTTCAGTTGTATTGAACATAAAGGATACTCTGGGTATATATTTTTTATAATCGCTTTCACCGCTTGTAATTTTGGTGAATGTAAATAGCTTTTTAATGTTTGCTGTTTTTTGCCTCCTGTTTTCTGCCGTAAACAAAATTTCCTGCTGATTTTTGTTGAACTATGATATAATGCCTACTAGACTAAATTACCATCATTACTTTTTGCGGGTGTAATTCAGTGGTAGAATGTCTGCTTCCCATGCAGAATGTCGTGGGTTCGAGTCCCATCGCCCGCTTTCAAAACTTGTCGAGTGTCATATATTGGGAAATATGCCTCAGTTTTTGTCAACGGTGATAATTAATATATCACCTTATTTGTTGTTGCTGATAGTTGGCGTAGCTATATTAAAATATGAATTTATGTGTAGAGACATTCTAGAGTCTCTACAACATTTTTAATCAAGTGATTAATCAAATTGCCAGATTTTGATTGTACCATCAGCACTACCACTGATGATCCTATTTCCCTCAACACTGAAAGCCACAGTATGAACAGTTGATGAATGCTCGGTGAGAGTAGTTATTAATTCTTGAGTTTCCAAGTGCCAAAATTTAATTGTTTTATCATTACTGCCACTAACTAAGGTTTTACCATCAGGGCTGAAAGCAACAGTTGTAACTCCATCTGTATGGCCGTCAAATGTGTGAATTAGTTCTCCTGTAGCTAGATACCAAAGTTTAATTGTGTTGTCATGACTACCAGTAGCAAAAATCTTGTCATCTGGACTAATAGCTATAGTATTAATCTCATCTGAATGCTCGGTAATACTTATAATTTCTGAGCCTTGTTTAACGTTCCATATTTTGATGGTTTTATCAGCATCACAGCTAATTAACTTTTCTCCATTTTTGGTAAAAACAAGAGAATTAATATAATTTTTATGCGTAGTGAGACTATATACTAACTCTTCATCGTTTAAGTCCCACATTTTGATAGTTTTATCCATACTGGCCGTAGCCAGAAGACTACCATTAGGGCTAAAAACAACAGAAGTTACACAACCAGAATGCTCAATAAAAGTTTTACTTTTTAAGGCATACCATAGCTTAAATGTTTTGTCATAGCTACCACTAGCAATAATGTTGCCATCAGCGGAAAAAGCAACTGAGGAAACATAGTTAGAATGCCCGGTAAGACTATGAATAACTTCTCCAGTTTGTATGTCCCAAATTTTAATATATTTGTCTGCACTCGCACTAGCAAAAGTATTTCCTTGAGGATTTACAGCAATACAAAAAACATAATTTGAGTGACCATAAAGAGTATTGACACAATGCCAAATTTTTGGTTTTTCTCTTTCACCAGATGCCAACGCTCTTAATTCACAATTGTAAGCTGCCCTATATTTTTTGAGAATAATTTTCAGTTTTTCTAACATTTCATTAGTCCAGACTGAAGGAAAGTCTGCACTTAATTTAAATAATTGCGGTTCATAATTTGGGTTGATATTCAAATAATACCAATCTGCCAAAAATGCGGCCAATAACTTGTGTAAAATGACAATGGTTTGCCTAATTGCCCGTAGACTCTTAGTTTCATCACTGCCAGATTCTTCAAACTGTTCTTTGGATTCTTCCCAATTCCACGGTTCAAAAGATAAGGAAACTGGTTCTTGAAGTCCCCAAAATTTAACATTGAAATAAACTTCGTGATCGGTGATGTCAGTGTAAATAATTGCTGTTGGTACAGCGGATAAAATGGTCTCTAACTGCTTGACTTCAACATCAAAAATTGAACGTTCAAAATATTTACCATAGAATTCTACGGGGCATAAATCACTATGCAGGGGATAATATTTTTCTAAAAAAAGTTTTAGTTGGTTGCGAATTTCTTTTTTGAGAGAATCACGGAATAATACAGGAAAGTCATCACTAATATCTGGGGGTGGAACTAACATCAATAAGCGTGGTTTCTTTTGTTCATCTATGAAAATTCTCTGGGCTTCATCACGGCTTAAAATTCCCGGCCATTTCTGCTGATCAAAAATTGCTTGAATCTCTTTTTGTTTCAGGTCGATTTCTTTAGTTGTTGTTTCCCGACTTAAGTTTAAATACAATGTACTTAACTTACCTCGATCTGCTATTTCTTCCTGCTTTAATTTCAGTAATTTTTCTTGTCTCTGTGATACTAAAGTTACTTCTATATCTGCGTCTGCATGAATTGTTGTCTGCTGAATTTGTAAAAATTCTTGTTTTCTCGCTTCTCTGCGCTGATAATAACCAATTTCAGCTTCAATTACCCGCTGATCTTGTCTAACTTTTTGAATGGTTGCAGATAAATTAATTTTATTTTCTTTAACAAGAGTTTGGTTCGTAAATGCTGAAATAATTCTGTTAGTAGTATCATTCACAAAATCAACAGCAGCACCAACAATATCAAATGTCATATAAGTTAAGTTGTAAAGCTGAGAAAATTAACACTTAGTCAATTCTAACCATTAAATATCTCAATGTATCCGTATAGAGTAATTTTCTTTAGTATTAATTATGCTGGATTGCCCGGAAACCCACAGATGAAGCTGTAAAAAGGCAAAGTTTAATATTGATTAATTCACTGCCAGAGTGGGTTTGGGGCTGAATTTAGTTCTGAATCTAGTTCTAAATCGAATAATAAAGTGGGAAAGATTTTGCATCTTTGGGTTTGACGTAAACTCGATCTTGCGGCTCTAATTTTAACTCATCAAAGCGATCGCGTGTTAAGTGGGCAGTAAAAGTTTGTCCATCATCCAACTTTAGCTCTACTTGAATTTCCCAACCCAGATGGATGACACGGCTAACTGTAGCGGGTGCAGTTGTACCGTTAGCTACTCTTTCCACAATTACATCTTGGGGACGCAAAAATACTTCTGGGTTAGCTGAGTCGAAACCACTACTTTGGAAAATTTTGGCAGAACTTGGTAACACGTTCACAGGTCCAATAAAACTCATGACAAAGGCTGATGCCGGATGATCATAAATTCCTGCTGGTGTTCCTACTTGTTCCACCTTACCTTTATTCATCACCACAATTTCATCGGAGACTTCCATTGCTTCTTCTTGGTCGTGAGTCACAAAAACCGTGGTAACGTGAACTTCATCATGGAGACGACGTAACCAAGCTCTCAAGTCTTTACGGACTTTAGCATCTAATGCGCCAAATGGTTCATCTAGTAATAATACGTTAGGTTCTACGGCCAAAGCTCTGGCTAAAGCTACTCTTTGTCTTTGTCCTCCTGAAAGTTGGGAAGGATAGCGATCGCCTAATCCACTTAATTGCACTAATTCCAGTAATTGGTCTACTTTACCCTTAATTTTCTTTTTCGGTGCTTTGCGAATTTCTAAGCCAAAAGCTATATTTTGCCGCACATTTAAATGCTTAAATAAAGCATAATGCTGAAACACAAACCCAATATTTCGCTCTTGAACACTTTGATATGTAGCATCTTTTCCAGTCAGTAAGATTTTACCGCTATCTGGCATTTCCAAACCTGATATTAACCGCAGTAAGGTAGATTTACCAGATCCAGATGGACCTAATAAAGCAACCAGTGAACCACTTTTAATTTCTAAACTCACTTGATCAACAGCCTGGAAACTGCCAAATTGCTTAGACACATTTTCAACTACTATGCCCACTGGTTTTATACCTCTGAATTTAATCTACGGTTTACGGGTAGGATTACTGTATTTTACTTTATATCACATTTTTAACTCATCCCATTACATAAAATTACCAGCTACAGCCCCCACAATCTAGAATGCTACAATCTAGGGCGCTACAATCTAGGGCGCTACAATCTAGGGAACTGCAATCAGGAGTCATATTCAGCATTTCTGGACAGTCACAACTTATTTCAGCGCAATTTATTCCTAAATCCACAACATCAAAACTATCTTGACAAGATGACTTGGGAGTAATCGGCTGAGTTGGCTGATTCCGCTTCTCTTCATCTGTTTGGTTTGGTGGTTCTAGTTCCTCAGCTTGGGATCTGAGAATTAGATTTGCTTGCTTACAGCTTTGAAATCTGACACGGGACTTGAGAAACGCAGCTTTTAATCCTTCCTGACCAATTACCCGTTTAATATACTGGGAACAGGATTCACCACCATATAAGACTCTGTGAGCGCAAGCAAAGCCTTTATGGGGGGAAATATGTTTTTGATATCCAGTAATTGCCGAAACAGTAACTTCTCTAGTCACTAAATCCAATAAAGAAACTTGCATATTTTGTCAGGTGTCTATGATATTAGTATTTCTTGTAGTTATCATTGACTAATGTCTAGTAATAAATCCTGATCCGCCCTTTCTTACGTCAGTTTTTATGTCGAAATGTTAAGGAATATTGCAATTCTGTCAAAACCTTGAGCTTAAACGCAATCTCAACCGAAAGTCCATGATACGATCCTTTCGGTAAATGTGAAGATTGGGAGAAAACCTTTGACACTACGGGTTGCGGTTGTGGGTTCAGGCCCAGCTGGTTCATCTGCCGCTGAGACACTGGCAAAAGCTGGAATTGAAACTTTCTTAATTGAGCGCAAGCTAGACAACGCCAAGCCATGTGGGGGAGCTATTCCTCTGTGTATGGTGAGTGAGTTTGAGCTACCTCCAGAAATTATTGACCGTCGAGTGCGGAAAATGAAAATGATTTCTCCCTCTAACCGTGAGGTAGATATCAATCTGGTAAATGAAGAAGAATATATAGGAATGTGCCGCCGTGAGGTTTTGGATAGTTTCTTGCGAGAACGAGCGGCTAAACTAGGTGCAACGTTAATTAACGCCACCGTTCATAAACTTGATATACCCACAAATAACACTGACCCCTATACAATCCATTACGTTGATCATACTGAAGGTGGAGCGCAAGGGATTGCTAAAACCCTAAAGGTAGATTTAGTGATTGGGGCTGATGGGGCAAATTCCCGCATTGCTAAGGAAATGGATGCTGGGGATTACAATTATGCGATCGCTTTCCAAGAAAGGATTCGCCTACCCGCAGATAAAATGGCCTATTACAACGACATGGCCGAAATGTATGTGGGCGATGATGTTTCTACAGACTTCTACGCTTGGGTATTCCCCAAATATGACCACGTAGCTGTCGGCACAGGCACAATGCAGGTTAACAAAGCCAGCATTAAACAGTTGCAAGCAGGTATCCGCGCTCGTGCTTCTGAAAAATTAGCTGGTGGTCAAATCATCAAAGTAGAAGCACACCCCATTCCTGAACATCCCCGTCCTCGTCGCGTAGTTGGCCGCATTGCTTTAGTCGGTGATGCTGCTGGTTATGTTACCAAGTCTTCTGGTGAAGGTATTTATTTTGCGGCTAAGTCTGGACGGATGTGTGCAGAAACAATTGTTGAGGTTTCTAACGGTGGTGCGCGTATCCCCACAGAAAAAGAACTGAAACTTTACCTCAAGCGTTGGGATAAGAAATACGGACTGACCTACAAAGTGTTGGATATTCTCCAAACCGTTTTCTATCGTTCCGATGCTACCCGCGAAGCATTTGTAGAAATGTGTGATGACATGGATGTACAACGGCTAACTTTTGATAGCTATTTGTATAAAACTGTAGTTCCCGCTAACCCCATCACGCAATTAAAAATTACTGCCAAAACTATTGCTAGTTTGTTGCGTGGTAATGCCTTAGCACCTTAATTTTAGGTGACAGGTGACAGTAAGGGTTTAGCAATGCTAAACCCCTACTATTTTCTCCTTCTTTACTAAAAATTCATAAACGGGTCAAGATTTTGGTGAAAATGGTTCTGCACGTACTCTATAATCAAAGGTTGTAAGGTGTATTTATCTGCTGTTTTCTCAATTAAACAACGTGAATATAGATTTTCTATAGCTTGGAAAAGATGAGATATGGAAATATGAGGTAATTTATTTATTAAATAATTAATTGTTACTAACTGCTGATGAGTTGCGACAGCGTACATTATTTGTTGTTCTAATGTTGAGAGAAAATTTAATTGCTGTTCTAGCAAATTATGAATTTGATTACTAACTAATAAAGTATTTTGTGTAAGAAATTTTTCAACATCACTATTAAATAATTCTACAATTATATGAGTAATAATTTTAATGATGAGCGGATTATTACTATATAAATCACATAATTGATACTTTTGCTGTTCTGTTCCCAGCAGTTGTTTTGATTGTAGCAGGGAAAAGGCTATTTCTGAAGAACCAAGTAACCAGTCGAGGTTTAATTTGCGACATAGTTCTTCAAAGGTTGCATAATCAACAGGTTTACCAGTAATGAAACTGCTAACTGTGGTTATAGACAATCCTGTATCATGAGCCAAGGCTCTTTGGTGGGGATAGCCACTGCGTGTAACTGCTATCTTAACTCTCTCAATACAGTCATGACGAACCCTGAGTGACCTTGACATAAATAAGCCCAGCATTTACACGTTAACAGAAATAATCTAGTCTTTTAGTCTGAATTTTGCTAAATTTTAGACTTTATCTATCGGATCTTTTCATAGTTAACACATTATAACAATCTACCTAAAGATAGTTGACAAAGATTTTTAACTTACTTAGCCATGTTAATTGATACAACAGTTACTTTGTAAATTGGGTAAATCCTCAGATTTTCGTTAGATATCCGGTTTTTTAATAGAACCAGAAATTTTGTAACTTAAAGATATTATCGAAATAAGTCAGAATAACTCAGTATTTCTCGGTATGGCAGTCAATACTTAGTGGTTTAGACTGGAAACATCAACCATTCAATTGTGAACTGAATATACTACCCACCGGGACAAATTGTACTTTTGATTGTTATGCTGAGAAACTTTCGCGGAGCATTTGGCAGAGAAGCATCTTGGAAATTCTTCCCTTATCTCAGAATGACAAAAGCGTTAAATTATGACTGACAGAAGTATAAATAAAACCCAAATAGGTTAACAGTTTTCAAAATGGTCGAACTAAGAGATACATAACAACCCAAGGAGCAAGTTGATGGCTATATTACGACAAGACCAGTTTGACCAGATCGTTCTCGACCTTGTTAATCAATATCGGGCGCAAAATGGTGTCTTATCCTTAACGTTATCTCAGGAATTGGATCAGGCAGCCGATAAATACGCCAATCGCATGGCGACTGGAGACTTTTTTAGTCATAATGATCCAAACGGCTCAACCCCTGTTACCAGAGCAAGCGCAGAGGGCTATAGCAGCAGTTATGTAGGGGAAAATATAGCGGCTGGGTACACAACGGCACAACAGGTGGTTCAAGGTTGGATAGACAGTCCTGGCCATCGCGCTAATCTTTTAAATGCCACTTATACCCACATGGGGCTAGGATACGCATACCTAGCAAATGATACGGGGACTACAAATTATAATCACTATTGGGTTCAAAAGTTTGGTGCTGGAGATCCGAATCCAGGAACGTATGTGGCTGAAACAGATTCAGCCAACTTGATCATCAATGGTACCGCTGGTAATGACATCCTCAATGGCACTGCAAATAATGAAACTCTGAATGGTGATGCTGGTAACGATACACTCAATGGTGGTGCGGGTATTGATACCCTGATTGGTGGTTTAGGCAATGATACTTACATTGTTGATAGCACCACTGACACCATTACTGAACTTGCTGGAGAAGGGACAGATAGAATTCAATCAAGTGTCACATTTAGTATTGCCACCCTAACCAACATCGAAAACCTCACCCTCACAGGAGCAGGCACGATTAATGGTACAGGGAATAATCGTAATAACTCCATCACTGGTAACGGTAAGAATAACATTCTTACTGGTAATAATGGTAATGATATCCTCAATGGTGGAGCAGGTATTGATACCTTGATTGGTGGAAAAGGCAATGATCGTTATGTAGTTAATACCACCACTGACACCATTATTGAACTTGCCGGGGAAGGGACAGATACAATTCAATCTAGTGTCACCTTTAGTATTGCTGCCCTAACCAACATTGAAAACCTCACCCTGACAGGAACAGCTGGAATTAACGGTACAGGTAACGCAGGTAATAACGTCATCACTGGTAACAAGAGTCAGAACATTCTTGTTGGTGGTGCTGGTAATGACCGATTAATAGGAGGACTAGGAAAAGATACTCTCACTGGAGGGTTGGGAGTTGATCGTTTTGAATACCGCAAGTTAGCTGATTCCGTCTTCAGTAACTTTGATGTGATTACTGACTTCAATGCTACTGCTGGTAATGATTTATTCCTCGTTGCTACTGCACGTAGCGCATTCAATAATGTGGGATCTGTAGCCACTCTCGATGTTGCTGGGATTGCTGCTAAGTTAACTACCGCTACTTTTACAGCTAACTCTGCTGCTCAATTCACCTTTGGTAGCCGTACCTTTGTAGCTATTAATAATGCTACAGCCGGGTTTAGTGCTACTGCTGATGCCATTGTTGAGGTGACAGGTTTAACAGGTACTTTGGGAATTGGTAATTTTACTACTACCTTAGCCTAGTTCTTGGTATCCTTTCGGGAAACCAGATTGTAGAGATGTTTGATCAAATGTCTCTACATCACCATTAAAATATCCTGTAATTGATGTGATTGATGTGTAAGGGTTTAGCATTGCTAAACCCCTACTGACTGACTCCTAAACCTCAATGAGAATAATTTCTGAGCATCCCCTACTTAAAATTCAATATTGATAGTATCAGAAAACCAATCACCATCAATTAACTGTTCTAAAGTATAAGGACATTGTTCAGGAAAAATGTTTTTCTTTAAACCTGTTTTTGCTATCACATACTTAATAGCTTTCTGATAATTATTTTCTTTTTCTTCATTTAAGTGTTTTCTTAAATTCGTAGTCATATCCGTTTCTAACTCATTACGAAAATTAACAATTTCTGCTGCCCAATGACGACGATTTATGCTTTCTGCTTCCCAGTATTCAATTAATAATAAATGAATAATAATTTGTCTTAAATAACTTTCTCCACTGCGTTTAGTATCTCTAACCAAATTTTCCAAAACCTCACTTAGGCTATCTAAATCTAAATCATTTAATTGATTATTTTTTATTTTTTCCAAAGTCATTTCATACCAAGCTAAATAGTCTGATTCATATAATTTTTTTAAGTTTATTAAGCTATTTGTGCTGAAAATTTGCATATTGTTACCTCAAAAAATACTATCCAGCAGGAGTCAGGAGTCAGGAGTCAGGAGTAAAACAGGCTTTGTGTATAGGTTTAAATTTTGATTCTTTACCTCATTGATCTGAAATTTATTGTAATTTCATTATAACTTTGAATTGCGATCGCTCTATTTTCACTTCATCCCTCTCACCTACCACTCAATTACAAATTTGTCAATAACAAAGATATACTATTTATCCCATCCCATCATTTCCAGTTCCGTTCACCCCGAAAATTTGTTAAAGACAGAGGTCGTTTTTTGTAAAGGTATGTAAACTCATTTTTATTCTAATTTCTCAAAAGCAGATATATCAAGGATTTGAATATTAAGTTTTATGAAAATTGCAAAATTGAATATAATAAACCAATTATGAAAATTTACAAAATCATAGCATAAGGCTGAAAGTATTGCAAGTCCGTGAGTAAATAAAAAAGATTCTCAATTAATTATTAAGAAATGTTAAGGGCAAATCGCGGTGAGTTAGGAATATTAAAACGAAAATGCTAAATCTATAAATTAAAATTATCATTTATCTCTAAACAAGCACAAATAAGACTCATTGATAAAAAAACAAATGTTATTAAATTCACCTAAATATCCAATGATGAGTTTTACCAATTACCAATTACCAATTACCAATTACCTAAAAACCGTCATTACACACAAAAATAAGGCTTCAGTCCATTCAACAACTGCGCCATAGGTATCTCCTGTATGTCCACCGAGTTTATAGTTAAACCAAGCTGCGGTGAGAAGAGCGATCGCACATCCTCCAACCAGCATTCCTATAGATAAAAATAGATTTTGGTGATTAATGAACCAAACTAAAATACTCAAACTTATCAATAAAAATAGACTTGGTAATAAATCTGTGTAAGAACGAATAGCTTGTTTATGAAATGCGCCTTTACCAGTAGGTTTAAGATAAGGATATTGACAAATAGCTACTTGTTGTCCCCAACGTCCCCAGCCACAAGCCGCCATTAATAATAAAGAGCGATTTTCTGACATATCTACCAAAGCAGCAGTTTTCAGTAGTAAAATAGCTACAGCTGCCATTGCCCCAAAAGCACCCGTGGCACTATCAGCCATTACCTGCAACCTTCTTTGGGGATCACCTACTGCTAAACCATCAGCAGTATCCATTGCTCCATCTAAATGCAGTCCTCCTGTTATCCCTACCCAAAATATCACTACCAAAGCACTACGAGTTAATAATGGTACGCCTAAGTAATTGATTACTGTATCTAATAGACCTAACATTCCGCCCATCATTAACCCCAAAGCCGGAGCAAAATACGCTACTTTTTGGAAGTCTAAACCTTTAACATAGGGTAGAGGAATTGCTGTATAGAATATCACTGATGCAATTATGTCTAACAATTGCTGTTTGCATAACTGCCGCAGTTGATGGAAATTTACCATAGGGAAAAAGTGGTCATTAGATACAGAATCTAAACTTACCGTAAAAAGTTCAGATGAAATCAGGTAGTTTTCATGGACGATCGCCATACAAAGTTGATATTTTGGAAATGTAGGGTTTTGTACAGTCAAAAAGCTAGGCCATTGACTTTTTAGCTGTGTTGTCGCTCACCTTCCCTAAATCGCTATTGCTTTATGAGTCATCATCTACCCAACACCAGGATACCAGCCCCGTGTATTGTCAACGCTGGCGTAATTGTGAATAAGCTCGATATTCGCCGACTGCTGACTGATTTAGGTCGAGTCCACTACATCTACACCCAAGACAACAAGCTACTCAGCGAGGGTGATGGGGATGTGATGGAAGTATTTGTCCATTCCCAAAGGTCTACATTAGTCGCCAACAATGCCCTGTATCTGAATATATATAGTTTTGACTATCTGGAATTAAAGCATTCGCCCCAGCAGGAAACATACTTTGATTTAATCCAAGAAGAAATGTGTTTGCGTCTCATTCCCCTATCTACACCTTTGCAAGAAAGATGCGATCGCCATTTTCATGTCGGAGCGATAGAAGCAATGATGGAGCAGGTGCTATCAGCTAGATGGGATGCAGAAATTGATGATGATTGTTCTGATTGCTTTTAACTCAAAAATAATATACCCACCAGGACTGTAATATATAGCAGGGTCTCACCCCCCAATTGCTGGTTACTAGGTATTGGGAACTACAACTAATGACCAATGTACGAACGTATCCCTGACGGGACTGAAAGCATTAGCATTCGCTGTAAGGGCGAAGCATTCGGAAAATAAACTAGGGAAAAAACCGATAATTTATCGCCCGAATGCTTCGCCCCTACTAGGGGAAAAACCGATAATTTATCGCTTGAATGCTGATGCTGCCAGTCCCGTTAGGGATACGCCCCTACAACTAATGACTTATGACTAATGTCCAATTTTTCTTTTCAACTTCTAGCTACCTGTAGTCAGACAAAAGCCAGAGCAGGTGTATTTTCCACCCCCCATGGACTTGTGGAAACTCCCAGATTTATGCCTGTGGGAACACTGGCTAACGTGAAAACTATCACCCCTGCTCAACTCAAGGATACAGGGGCGCAAATGGTCTTATCTAATACCTATCATTTGCATCTGCAACCGGGAGAAGCAATTGTCTCTGCTGCTGGGGGACTGCACAAGTTCATGGGCTGGCATGGTCCGATGCTCACTGATTCCGGTGGATTCCAGGTTTTCAGTTTAAGCGAAATGCGAAAAATTACAGAAGAAGGTGTAACTTTTCGCTCACCTCATGATGGACAAATTATTAAATTAACGCCAGAACGCTCTATTGAAATTCAAAATATTTTAGGGGCGGATGTAATTATGGCTTTTGATGAATGTCCCCCCTATCCCGCTACTCGTCAAGAGGTGGAAGCAGCCACAGAAAGGACTTACCGCTGGTTAGAACGTTGTATAGTGGCACATCAACGCACTGATCAAGCATTGTTTCCCATTGTGCAGGGTGGTGTATATTTGGATTTACGCGCCCGTGCTGCGGAGGCTTTAGCTAAGTTAGATATGCCGGGATATGCTATTGGTGGGGTGAGTGTGGGTGAACCACCAGAATTAATTGCCCCAATTGTGCAAGCTACAGCATCGCTGCTACCACATAATAAGCCGCGTTATTTGATGGGTGTGGGTACTTATCGAGAAATGGCGATGGCGATCGCTTCTGGTGTAGATTTATTTGATTGTGTGATTCCTACGAGATGGGCGCGACACGGAACAGCAATCGTATCCGGTGAAAGATGGAATTTAAAAAATGCTAAGTTTCGTGAAGATTTTACGCCCTTAGATGAAACTTGCCCTTGTTATGCTTGTGAAAATTTCAGTCGTGCTTATATTTCTCATTTAGTGCGATCGCAGGAAATATTAGCTTATACATTATTAAGTATTCACAACATCACTGAATTAATTCGCTTTACCCAAAAGATTAGAGAATCAATTTTGAGCGATCGCTTTGTTACAGACTTTGGCCACTGGCTGAAAGAGGAAGAGGTGACTGGGGACAGGTGACAGGTGACAGGTGACAGTTGAGAGAGAAGAGAGAATAGAGAATAGAGAATAGAATAGATTATTTTCCTCTTGCCTCTTGCCTTTTGCCTTTTGCCTTTTGCCTTTTGCCTTTTGCCTTCTGTTCCCTGTTCCCTGTTCCCTGTTCCCTTCTTTCCCAATTACCAATTACCAATTACCAAATCATGTTAGTATACATTTCAATTATGAAAGATGTGTTGGATTAGGTGGATTTAAACAAACATGGAAGCAGCACTTTTATTAGCAAAACTGCCTGAAGCTTACCAAATATTCGACCCCTTGGTAGATGTTCTCCCAGTAATTCCTGTTTTCTTCTTGTTGCTTGCTTTCGTTTGGCAAGCAGCCGTTGGTTTCAGGTAAATTAATTGAGCATCAATTTGGTGGACAGGTATTATACACCTGTCCTATTTTTTTGATAATTATCTTTTATAAAATTCGTATTTCTTAATATTTTGCAATAAATTATCAAGAATTTAAGTAAAATATTGTAACGAGCTTAACCAAAAAACAGCCAAAAGGCACGTTTATCACTCAGAGAGGAATCAGTTATGGGAAACATCAAATTTGTCAAAGAGAATAAAGAAGTAGTCGCTGCAAATGGTGCCAACCTCCGACTCAAAGCTATGGAAAATGGCATTGATATCTATAAAGCCTGGGGAAAAATGACAAATTGTGGTGGTTCTGGTCAATGCGCTACCTGTATTGTTGAAATAGTGGAAGGACTGGAAAACCTCTCACCCCGTACCGATTTTGAAACCCGCAAATTCAAGAACAAGCCAGATAACTATCGTCTTGCTTGCCAAACCCTAGTTAACGGACCTGTTAGCGTCCTTACCAAACCTTAATTGACCAAAACATAAAATTTGGAATAAATCTGTCATTGATGATGCTATTCTAGAAATGTTGACTGGAAATCAATTTAAAGAGAGGCTATCTTGCTATGCAAGTTAATGACCTGGGCTTTGTAGCAAGCATTCTATTTGTGCTTGTTCCCGCTGTGTTTTTAATAATGCTTTACATCCAAACTTCCAGCCGTGAAGGTGGAAAAAACTAATCAGCTGTCGATGATAAAATAAAAAACCTCTCCACCATTGGTGCAGAGGGTTTTTATTTATCAACCGCTTTTAATGGGATAGTAATTTATGGCGTGCTGTAATAGTACCTAATTATGAAGCCGTCCGCGACAACAATACTGGACAAGTTGCATTAACTCGTACATAATCAGATAAAGAAGCACCGATGAGTCGGTCTAAATCAACAAAACTCTTAGCAATAGATGGACGACGATCTGGAGAACCTAGTAATAATAAGTCTACATTCAGTTCTTGGGCTAAACGGCAAATTTCTTCTCCGGGTTTGCCACTACTAGTCACACAACGCACAGGAATAGCTTGTTTTTCCGCTTCGGCTACAGCATTTCCCAAAACTGAATCTCTTTCTGGCTTGATATCAGTAATTCCTGATAATTTACCGCCCAAGTCTGTATTGACATTAGCCAAAATTAACTGACCACCGGTGACATTTTTCAGCAAAAATAAACCTAACTTCAAGCAATTTGTTGCTGATTCAGAGTTATCCATTGCCACCATAATGCGCTTAATTCTTTTGACATAAATGTCATCTTTAACCAGCAACATGGGACGAGCAGACAACTGGAAAACATATTGGCTGACAGAGTTGCCTAAAATTGATTGCAGCCGCTTTAGTCCTCGTGAACCCATAATAATCAAGTCAGCATCTATTTCGTCAGCTACTTGACAAACTACATCTTTAGGATCACCTTGTCGCAAAATCGAAGAAACCTGACTAGGATCTAAATCCAAAGATTGAATCGCATTAGCGAGAATCTTACCACCTTCTTCCCACTTATCTGTCATTGCAGCCGCAGTGCTTTGTGGGGGTACAACGTGCAGAACTGTAACTTTTGCAGATTGGATAGATGGCATTTCTTTCAATGTCTTCATCATTTCTTCTGCGTGTCCCAGTCCAGAGACAGCCAGCAAAATTTTTTGTATCATCTTCCGTAATTGTTCTTAAGGTTTCTTTGGGTTTCGCTGCTAGTACTGAGCATCAGAATTGATGTTCTCAACTTCGCTCAAAAACCTAGTCAGCAAATAGGCACAAATGAACTTTATTTTTTAGTTATTTAGTTTTTAGTTATTACAACTAAAGCTCACAAATGAGCAAAAAACTAATAAAACTTTAAGTTTATTTGCGCTTAGTTACTTAAAATTGCAACTAGGCTTTCAATAAATTAAGCATACTCTTAATTTAGCCTAATAAACTTTACGAAATATGATGTTAGTTATTATTTTTCATCTATATTAATCTTTGTTAACAGGACTTCATTAACTTTTAATAAAATTTTTTAAAAAATAAAAATAAATAAATGTTTATCTAATCAATACATACTTTGTGTATATAAATTGTATTTGATTTTAGTTAAGTCCTAGATTTTAAATATCTTGTTGGGTTAACGACAACGTAACCCAACCCCCTAATTTTATACAGCAGGTAGCAAACCATTATGTTTGAGTAAAGCCGTGGTACTGGGTTCTCGACCCCGGAAGGCTTGAAAAACTGCCATTGGGTGCATACTACCACCCATAGCTAAAACAGTATCTCGGTAGCGTCTACCAGTAGCATGAATTGCTTCCTCATCTTCTAACCCAGCTTCTTCAAAGGCAGCAAAAGCATCAGCACTCAGAACTTCCGCCCACTTATAGCTATAGTAACCAGCCGCATAACCACCTTCAAAAATGTGACCAAAGGCACATAAGAAACCATCTTCAGGTAGTGGTGATAAAACGGTAGTAGTTTTGGCAATGCGTTGACGGACATCCACAGGAGTCTCATCACCACCAGGACGATAGCGATAGTGTAGTTCCAAATCGACACTGCTGAGATGAATTTGCCGCAACATCGCCGAACCGCTCATGTAATTACGGGCTGCTAACAGCTTTTGATAATAATGCTCTGGTAGAGATGCACCCGTTTTATAGTGTTTAGCCATACCAAACAAAGTGGTTCGGTCATAACACCAGTTTTCCATGAATTGGCTAGGCAATTCCACAGCATCCCATTCAACATTATTTATACCTGCCGCTCCAGTATAGTCAACTTTGGTGAGCATATGGTGTAAACCATGTCCAAACTCGTGGAACAAAGTTTCTACTTCGTCAAAAGTCATCAAACTGGGCTTATTATCAACTGGTGGAGTTTGGTTGCAAACCAAATAAGCTACAGGTAAGCGAACACTAGATATGCCCAGTTCTGTAATTTTGCGACGATGAATACAAGCATCCATCCAAGCACCACCACGTTTTTCGGCTGGACGACTATAGGGGTCTAGATAAAAGTAGGCGATCGCATTACCATATTTATCCGAGATTTTAAAATAGCGGACATCTTCATGCCAAACAGGGGCTTGACCATCTGCTGGTGTCACATTTACACCAAATAGCCGTTTAATTAGTCCAAATAACCCATCTAGCACCTGGGGAAGAGGAAAATAAGGACGTAATTCCTCCTCAGTAAAAGCAAACTTGACTTCTCTTTGACGTTCAGCCCAAAAGCTGATATCCCAATGCTGCAAATTATCTGCTTCTGCGGCTTTTTGGGATTTAGCAAAATCTTTAAGTGCTTCTAAGTCTTTAACAGCCGCATTATAACTAGCTTGGCGTAATTCTTCCAGTAGCTTTTCAACTGCTGGCACATTCTTGGCCATTTTACTAGCTAAACTGAGTTCGGCAAAATTCTCAAAGCCAATTAATTCGGCAAGTTCCTGGCGTAACTTTAAAATGCTTTCAATCAAAGGGTTATTATTTAATTCCCCAGAAGAAGCACGAGTAATATAAGCTTTGTATAATTTTTCCCGCAGATCCCGACGGGTACTGTGTTGCATGAAGGGAAAATAACTAGGAAAATCCAAAGTAATATGCCAAGGTCCATTTTCTGGATTAGCATATTCTTCCCCAGCGATGCGAGCAGCTTGGGCGGCTAAACTCAGTAAACTCCTGGGTAAACCATTGATTTCGGCTTGAGTTGTTAAAACTAAGCTAAAAGTT
Organism: Anabaena sp. UHCC 0451; assembly: GCF_034931405.1. Lineage (NCBI taxonomy): Bacteria > Bacillati > Cyanobacteriota > Cyanophyceae > Nostocales > Nostocaceae > Anabaena > Anabaena sp. UHCC 0451. The sequence continues at coordinate 51,571 of NZ_JAYGHA010000020.1, forward strand.
TTAGTAGCATCCAGGAGATGATTAGAAAACTGAGTAGCCAATTCTGCTAACTGCATTTGAATAACATTAAAACGCTCTCGCGCTTTTCCTTCCAAACCCACACCAGACAGCTTTGCATCTCGAATCGCAGCTTCCACAATGCGCTGTTGGGCTGGTTCTAAAAATTCCCAACTCTCACTAGTGCGGAGGGCTTTAAAAGCCTTGTAGATAGGTTTGCTTTGTCCCAGGGTGTTAATAAACTGTACTACTTGTGGCTGAACCTTTTGATAGGCTATACGTAATTCTGGGCTATTTTTAACACCCATTAGATGGTTCAGTATCCCCCAACTCCAGTACAACCTCTCTGTCAACTTTTCCAGCGGTTCAACTAAACCACTCCAAGTCGGTTGTACATGAGCTTCTAATTGAGCTTCTAATATAACTAGTTGTTGTTGTAATTCTGATAACAGATGCTTAAAAGCTGGTTCTACTTGCTCCGGTGTAATATCTGCAAATGAAGGTAAACCACAGCCTTGGAGTAGGGGATTTTGAGAAATAGTAGCAGTTGCACTCATGGTTTTATGTTAGTAGCCGATCAATAGGCGAAACAACAATGACTTTTATTTATATAACTAATAATGTAACGTGACTAAACAATTTAGCCTTGCTAGAATGGCATTCTTATTAGCTGATGGAAATCAGCCAGAAAGCAGAAGCAAAATTTTCGCACTTAAGATATCAGGCACAGATGGTTTTTTTAATAGTTTTCCAGGGATAATTTACCATGATCAGTGTTTTAGTATTTACAAAGTCATGAAAATTTTGCTTTCTGTTTTGTTTACACCTGTAGTTGTCTTGCTGACTTCTATGGATGTATTGGCAGCAATTAAAACCAAAACAATCGAATATAAGCAAGGAAATACGATTTTAAAAGGATATCTGGCTTATAATGACGCTATCAAAAATAAGCGTCCAGGTGTGTTAGTGGTTCATGAATGGAATGGTTTACAGTCCTATGCGAAACAACGGACTGAACAATTAGCAAAACTAGGTTATGTTGCTTTTGCTGCTGATATCTATGGTAAGGGCATAAGACCAAAAAACCCAGAAGAATCAGGTAAACAAGCAACTATTTATCGCCAGGATCGCAAATTATTAAGGGAACGTGCCAACGCAGGTTTAGAAGTTTTGAAAAAATTTTCCTTGACAGATACTAAACGCATTGCTGCTATTGGTTACTGTTTTGGTGGTGGTACAGTGTTAGAATTAGCCCGCAGTGGGGCAAATATTGCTGGTGTAGTTAGTTTTCACGGTAACTTGGACACCCCTAACCCCGAAGATGCCAAAAACATCAAAGCCAAGGTATTAGTTTTGCATGGTGCTGATGATCCCTTTGTACCACAGCAGCAAGTTCAAGGCTTTGAAAATGAAATGCGCTTGGCTAATGTGGACTGGCAATTAATTTCTTATGGTGGGGCAGTTCATGCTTTCAGCAACCCAGTTTATAAAGGCGAAATCAAGGGCGCACTTTATGATCAAAAAGCAGATCAGCGTTCTTGGCAAGCTATGCGACAATTTTTTGCAGAAATCTTTCGTTAAATAAAAAAAGTCGGAGACCTTATCATCGTTCATATCTAGATCCCCGACTTCTAAGATCAATTTATCATTTATGGACACAATAAATAAAAGAAGTCGGGGATCTTATCGCCTTACCTGAATTCTTACCTAACCACAGACAAATTTAAAATTGCTTATGTCTAACTTGCCACCACTCAACACAGAAACAATTTGGGCGATTATCAACGATACAATTGATGATGCTACCGTTAACCAATTGGTATGGTATCACTTAGGTTATCGCTATGACCCTACAACTAAAACGTGGGATACAACTCAAGCATCACCAGAATGGCGAGATGAATACCCACAACCAACAAATTTTCTGGAATCTCGCCCCGCTACTATGAAATTAACTCGCTCTATTCCTCAAGAGAATAAACAACTACTTAAACAAAAGCTGGGTTTTAAAGGTTACAAAATTGGTGAATTTAGTCCTAGAGAAACTCGACGAGCTACAGCAGCAGGTTGGTTGTTAAGTTATATGGTCATAACTACTGGAAAAATTGAATAATCGGAAACAGCAGATATGGGGTAATAATTATTATAGATGATAATTTTTACCAAATATCTGCTTTTTTATAGATTAATAATTTATTAGTTATTGTTTTAATATATTATTAATGGAATGTATAGAATTAATAAACAGTAATTAGTGTTTAGTCAAATCTAATCCCATCAAATAATTAAAAACTGGCGTTGCTGAATTGGCGTATGATTTTTGGAGGTAGAGACGTTCCATGGAACGTCTCTACAAAGGTCTTGAATGTATGCAAAATTATTTTCATCCCTAAAATCAGCAACGCCTAAAAACTCAAGTAAATCAATTGGTGTTATTCAAATAATAGGTGACTATCTTGTATTTTTGCTTAAAACTGTGTATAGTATTCGTTTACACAACCACAAGCATCACGCAACTGTAGATATTTTTACCATGATCAACAAATTAATCAACACGAACATTAAAAGTTCGCACGTTTTGTTAACTCCCAACCAAGTTAAGGAAAAATTACCTTTAACTAAATCTGCTGAATACACAATTTTGAAATTCAGACAACAACTAGAACAAATTCTAGATTTCCAAGATCACAGAAAATTTATTGTAGTTGGACCCTGTTCCATTCATGATCCTAAAGCAGCGATGGAATATGCTGAAAGATTGAAAATCTTAGCAGAAAAAGTTGAGGATAAATTGCTGCTAATTATGCGGGTTTATTTTGAAAAACCTAGAACTACTGTAGGCTGGAAAGGATTAATTAATGATCCCGATATGGATGATTCTTTCCATGTTGAAAACGGGATTTTAATTGCTCGTAGTTTATTATTAAAACTGGCAGAATTTGGATTACCAACAGCAACAGAGGCACTTGATCCGATCATTCCTCAATATATTAGTGAATTGGTTGCTTGGTCAGCAATTGGAGCGAGAACAACTGAATCACAAACTCACCGAGAAATGGCTAGTGGTCTTTCCATGCCAGTGGGTTTTAAAAATGGGACTGATGGTAATATTAATGTGGCTTTGAATGCTCTCAAATCAGCTAAAGCTCCACATAATTTTTTAGGAATTAATCAAAAGGGACAGGTAAGTGTATTTCAAACTAGAGGTAATCCTCATGGTCATGTAATTTTACGTGGTGGCAGTCAGCCTAACTTTGATCCCGAAAATGTTAGATTTGTAGAAGAACAATTAAAAGCCGCAGATTTACCACCAAGGATAGTAATTGATTGCAGTCATGGTAATACCAATAAAGATTACAAATTACAACCTGTTGTTTTAGAAAACATCATTCAGCAAATAGTTGATGGTAATACTTCCATATTAGGCATGATGTTGGAATCAAATTTATATGCAGGTAATCAACCAATTACTGGTAAACGTGAAGAGTTACAATATGGTGTTTCAGTAACTGACAAATGTATTGGTTGGGAGGAAACAGAAAGAATTATTTTAGAAGCTCACGCCAAACTCAAGTGAATTTAATCATGTATGAGAAACGCAGAGAAATTAATCTGCGTAACTCTGCATTTAAAAATTACTGAAAATCCATCATAATTAGCAATACAGCAAACTTTTCCTGTAATATCACCAGAAAATTCTCATGACCTATCTTGAAACAACCGCTAACTTTTATAGTGAAGTCGCCGAAACACCACAAATTGGATTATGTTGTGTCCAAAGTAGTCCTCTACAGCTACCTGGACTAAAAATTCCCATCCAGATGCAGGAAATGAATTATGGTTGCGGTACAACCGTTCACCCTACAGAACTAGCTAACGACCCAACTGTACTGTATGTAGGCGTTGGTGGTGGATTGGAAGCACTGCAATTTGCTTATTTTTCTCGCCGTCCGGGGTCAGTGATTGCAATTGAGCCTGTAGCAGCTATGCGGTTAGCAGCAATTCGGAATTTAGAACTTGCTGCTCAAGAAAATCCTTGGTTTGAGCCGAATTTTGTGGAAATTCGAGAAGGAGATGCTTTTGCTTTACCTGTTCCTGATGCTTCTGTAGATGTAGTAGCACAAAATTGTCTATTTAATATTTTTAAACCAGCAGATTTACACTTAGCTTTAAAAGAAGCTTTTCGGGTTTTAAAGCCCAATGGCCGCTTACTGATGAGCGATCCTATTGCTACTCGTCCCATTCCTGAACATCTGCAAAATGATGAACGACTGCGGGCTATGTGCCTATCGGGAGCAATGACTTATGAGCAGTATATCGAACATCTTGTTAATGCTGGCTTTGGTCAGGTAGAAATTCGGGCGCGTCGTCCTTACCGTATCCTCAATCGTCAAAATTATGGTTTAGAATCACATTTACTATTAGAAAGTCTCGATTGTGTAGCTTTTAATGTGCCAATTCCTGAAGATGGTGCTTGTATTTTTACAGGTAAAACAGCTATTTACACTGGAGTAGAACCCTTTTTTGATGACAAAGCTGGACACATTCTCCAAGAAGGAGTCCCAGCGGCTGTATGTGATAAAACTGCTGCCAAATTAGCTGCATTACACACAGAAGAAATACTCATTACAGATTCAACTTGGCATTACAATGGTGGCGGCTGTTGTTAGTTATTCTTCCTTCATTAACCCAAATTGCTAGTTATCTAGTTAAGGCTGGTAATAGGTAATAGGTAATTGGTGATAAAATCGCAGTCTTAATCCTGTTCATCCTTAAATCCTGTAAATCATGATTCTGACAATTTCCCTAACTAGCAACGTAAGTATTCAGCTATAGCACTCGTTCATACCCAGATCCCCGACTTCTAACATCAATTTATAATTTGTGAACACAATAAATAAAAGAAGTCGGGGATCTTATCGCCTTACCTGAATTCTTACCTAGCAACTTACGTAATTAGTTTTTTGTAGCTTAGAATTAAGATTAAAAATGGTTCAGCAAAAAGTAATTCCTTTATCTTTAGATTCAGTTATCACACCTTTTAGAAATAAGCTGAATTTACCTTTAACAAAAAAGCAAATTACTGTTTTACAAATCAATTTGGGGAAACGTTGTAATTTGGCTTGTAGTCATTGTCATGTAGAAGCTAGTCCCAAACGCACCGAAGAACTTTCTCCAGAAGTTTGTCAGCAATTAATTACATTAATTGAGAAATTCCCCCAAATTAAAATTGTAGACTTGACAGGTGGCGCTCCGGAAATGCTCTATGGTTTTAAACCAATTGTAGAGGCCGCACGAGCTAATGGTAAACAGGTAATTGTGCGTTCTAATTTGACTATTTATTTTGAATCAGGGTTTAGTGATATTCCTGATTATTGCGCTCAACATCAAGTCAGAATTGTGGCTTCTTTACCTTGCTATCTCTCTGACAACGTTGATAAAATGCGGGGAAATGGTGTGTATGATGCCTCAATTCGCGCTCTGCAATGGCTGAATCGTCTTGGTTATGGTCAAGACCCCAATTTAATCCTTGACTTAGTTTATAATCCTCAACTTCCGGCTACAGAGAACTTTTCTCTCACTCCTAATCAAGCTAGTCTGGAACAAGATTATAAGGTGTTCTTACAAGAACATTTTGGGATTTGTTTTAACAACTTATTCGCAATTACAAATCTGCCAATTGGACGAACTAAGTTATATTTAGAACGCAAAGAACTACACAGACCTTATCTGCAATTTCTAGAATCTAATTTTAACTCTACTACCGTTGAGCATTTAATGTGTAGAGATGAACTCTCTATTGACTATCTAGGTAATGTCTATGATTGCGATTTTAATCAGATGGAAAATCTACCATCAAAAACTCATGATGGTGAAATGCTAACTGTTAATAAATTATTGAATGCTGGCACATTAGATTTAATCGAAAATATCAGAACGGCAAATTACTGTTACGGTTGTACTGCTGGTTCTGGTTCTAGTTGTGGCGGTACTTTAATTTGATCTAAACCCAACATTTATCAGCATTTGTTGGGTTTCGCTGTTGCTTAACCCAACCTACAAAAACTTTTAACTAAAAAGTATTGGATGTCAAATTTGTGAACTTTTCATGATGACAGTGCCGGTGGGACGAGAGACATTTGGATCTTTTTCTAAGGTGACAATTATCCCAGAAAATTCTGGGTGAGAAAATTCTTTGTACATTTGATTTGTAAATGGTAACTCATAGGCAGCATTTCCCCAAAGATATGGCTTGACTTCACCACAGGGTAATTTCTCACTAGCAACAACTGTCCATAATAAGTAGACATAACCAGGAGGTGGGGCGGGAAGATTTTGAAAAAGCATTACCGCTTTTTGTTGTTCAGGATTGATAACTATACTCCCTGAAGCCACCTCTGTGGAGTTGACTCCTTTTAAAGTAAACAGTCGCGTTTCATTATTTTGGAGCATGGATTTCACTACTTGAGCTTGGGTAAAATCCCGGACTAAACGCTGGTTTTCTGCTGTGATTATCCCCAGATTTTGTCGTAACCGATAGTTATCAACTCCTAGAACTACTGCACATAGTACAGCAATGCTACCAAAAATTCTTCTCCATGGAAGTGGTTTTTGTGTTGGCGTTGACTTGTTAATTTCCTTAACTTTAATCTCTTGTACAGTAGCTTGATGAGCAGAGTTTTGAGCTTGTTCTAGAATTTTGGGTAGTAGATGGGCTGGTGCTTCTACTTGAGTAAAGCCATCTAATACTTGTCGCAGAACTTCCTGCAAATCATCAATTTCAGTAATCAGTTCTGGATGTTCATCAATTAAGAGCCGAAACTCTTCAGCTTCTTCAGGGGTGAGATCATCAACGACAAACCCCGCAGCTAGGTTATTTATATATTCGGAATCAAAAGATTTATTCATATATTGATAAATCAGAATCTAGCAAAATGCGCTTGAGTTTTATTAATGCTTGGCGAGTACAGGTTTTGACTGTCCCTAGAGGAATATCTATTTTTTTAGCGATTTCTGACTGACTTAATCCTTGGTTATAAGCTAGTTCGATAACCTGACGTTGCTTTTCTGGGAGTTCTAAAAGAGCATTGTAAATTCGTCCTGATCGTTCTGCAAAACTCGCCTTTTCAATGGGTGTTGGTTCTGGGATTGTTTCATTTGTCATAGTTTGTCCCCATTTTTCCACAAGTTTGAGTTGTCTAGTTCGAGCGCGTAGCTTATCTATTGCCCGCGATCGCGTTACCGTTACCAAGTAGCGCACAAAAAAGCGACAATCTGGATTACTAGATGCTTTTCGCCACAGTGTGAGAAAAATTTCTTGAGTCAAGTCTTCAGCTTCTTGGGAATCAGCCAAAATTTTTAGAGCTAATCCATAAACTAAGCGACCATGACGATTGAATAAAACGCTTAATGCCGAAGAGGCGCCATTTTTGAGCGCCATAAACAAAGCTTCATCTGTAGAAGATGAAAAATCTTGAGAATTGGACTGGGGAAGGTTAGACTCCATGCTGTTGCAAAAACAGGTATAAATATATGCCAGAGCAAGTCAGGGTTAAGCTTTCTGCCATTACCTCTCTCCAAAATTAGAACAGCTAAACTCTTTCCTCTAGAAAATACCATCTATTCTGATGACGACTGATATCAGGCGATCGGATTGGATACTCTCAAAAAATAATTTATCAATAAATTGGATTTAATTAAATCCAGTTTTGATCATCACTCGTCTTATAGATAGATGCCCCACAATTCACCATTGCAGTTGCGATTTTGAGGATAACAAGCACAAAATGCACTCCCAGGCGCATTGTGGTAGCGTCCTGCAATTCAATATTGAGAACAGGAAAAATTTAATGTCTAAATATATAGATTCCTTGCTGAAAATTTCTTTGAGCAGCCTAGTTTTTACTGCATCAATGTTAGCTACAACCTCAACTACTATTTCTGCAACTGAAACTCAATCATCAATTACGAAAATTGCTCAGGTAAAACCATCTACTACTACCACCAATTCTGTAGGCGGACCTCTAGCTAAAGAACTTCAGGGAAAACCAGTGATAGTGGATGTATTTGCTACTTGGTGTGGTGGCTGCAAAAATATTGCCCCCACTCTATCGCAATTGAAACAAAAATATTCCGGCAAAGTTAACTTTGTGGTTTTGGATGTCACTGATAGAGCCAAACTGAAACAGACGGAAGCAATGGCGCAAAAATTAGGTTTGGGTAAATTCCTCAAAGCTAATAAGAGTAAAACCAGCACTGTAGCCATCATTGATCCGGCTACTGGCAATATTTTAGCCATCTACCAAAACAATGCTAATAAAGCAGACTACACCAAAATACTCGAAAAAGCTTTAAAGGGTGTTTGAAAAGTCATGATTGATGTATCAAATATTTTTACCCCTCCCTAACCCTCCCCTTATCAACTATCCATTACCCACATCTTTCTTAACAATCTTGAAACATTTATGTGGCAACGGTTTCAACGCTTGAAAATTTCCCTGCTCTTGACAAAATGTACCTTATTCTTCTTGATAAAAACTTTATTTTATTGAGAATAATCAACGGAGGATTAAGGTTTGGGGGTTTGCGAGCGATCGCTCTCACGAATGTTAAGAAAGATCCCGGTAATGGATAGCTTTTTAAGGGGGGATTAAGGGGGGTAAAAATGTGATAAAAATTACCGAATACCACTTTTCAAACATCCTCTAGGACTCAGTGAATTTTTAGCTGCAAATAAATCTCAAACAGGAATGCTCACAATCATCGATCCTGTTACAGGAAAAGTGTTAGCACAACACCGCAATAATCCTAATTTAGAAGATTACAAAACAGTTCTTGATGTTGCTTTAGCTAAATAAACCCATGAAATTGGAAAATTCCCAATCTCAAACTTTGTGCCTTGCTTTGCTTAGATGACTTGACTTAAGAACAAATCTATGAAACAAATACCTCAATTGTCAACAGAACAACCCTCTTTCCAGCGTTCTAAAATCTCAAAAAAATGGCTAATTTACGCTGGACTAGGATTGCTTACCCTAGTTCTAGTGATCACCCTTGGATCAGTAATTAGTCACCCGATTCAACAAGTCATTTCCATTGTTGAAAACCGTTATCAGCAGTGGTTTGATCAACAGGATACAGGAAATCCTTTGGTGTTGATACCTTTGGCGTTTATTGGTGGGGTACTTGCTAGTGTTTCCCCCTGTATCTTGGCACTTTTGCCTGTCAACCTCAGCTACATCGGCACATTAAATATTAAATCTCGTGGGGATGCTTTTATTAAAGCTGGCTTGTTTGTCCTGGGAGCAGTGACAATTTTAAGCCTGTTTGGCTTGGTTTCATCTTTTGCTGGGACTGTAATGGTGGAGTACCGAGGCTATATCAATATTGTTGTGGGATTGATTATGGCTGTAATGGGTTTGTGGTTGATGGGAGTGGTAAATATTCCCCTACCACAGATGAATGTGAATTTGCCCCAAGCTGGTCCTTATGGAGTGGGTTTGACCTTTGCTTTGGTGAGTTCTCCCTGTGCTAGTCCGGTGTTATTTGCAGTCTTAGCAGCCGCAGCGGCAACAGGTTCGCAGATATTGGGGACGCTGACGATGGTAAGTTATGCTTTGGGCTATACCCTGTTGATTTTCCTAGCTAGTTTATTTACAGGACTGGCTAAACAAAGTAAGCAGTTGTTACAACATTCTGAGGGAATTATCCGCTTTGGTAGTATGGCGCTGATTTTGACTGGGGCATATTACCTATTTACGGGGACTCAATGGTTTGTCGGAAGTTAGAACAATACAGCAGGAGTCAGGATTCTGAAGGGCGAAGCATTCGGAAAATAAACATAGGAAAAAACCGAGAATTTATCGCCCGAATGCTTCCCCCCTACATGGAAAAAAATGACCAAGAAAAAACCAATGAAATGAGCCAACCGAGAAAACGCCGATTCAGTTTCCAGATCAAACTATTGCTGATTAGTAGTTTAGTTGTTATGGCGATCGCTACTATTCAAAAATTTAACTTTCAGGAACTATTACGGACTTCATTAATTTGGGTGGAAAGTCTTGGTTCTTGGGGAGTAGCTGCATTTATCGTCATTTACAACATAGCAACAGTATTATTTATTCCCGGTGCTTTGTTGACTATGAGTGGAGGTGTATTATTCGGCTTAGTTTGGGGATCAATCTATGTTGTTATTGCGGCAACTTTGGGCGCAACCGGGGCTTTTTTCATTGGACGTTGTTTGTGTCGAAAAGTAATTTGTAGAATGATTGAAAATCATCCTCAGTTCCAAGCAATTGACAAAGCAATAGCCCAAGAAGGCTTCAAAATTGTCCTCCTGACTCGCCTTTCCCCCATTTTACCCTTCAATTTGTTAAATTACGCCTTTGGTGTAACTCAGGTTTCTGTGAGAGACTATATCTTGGGTTCTTTTGGTATCATTCCCGGTACTGTCATGTATGTTTATCTTGGTTCTCTGGTTAGCGATTTGGCTATGCTAGAAAAACCGAATCAGTTCACCAGTCCAGAAACCCAAATAATTCAATGGGTAATTCGGGGGGTGGGATTGATGGCTACAGTTGCACTGACCATTTATTTAGCACGCCTAGCCAAGAAATCTTTAGAGGATGTTTGAAAAGTTTTGGGCGATATAATTCACTTAATGAAAAATTAAGGGTTTGAAACCCACGGAGGTGGGTTTTGTTTGTGTAGCCGCTTAATGAAAAATTAAGGGTTTGAAACCCACGAAGGTGGGTTTTGTTTGTGTAGCCGTGACTTCTAGTCACCTTTTAAAACTTAAACACAAATGTTTAATCAGGAGAAATCACCAATGTTACAACCAGGATTGATTAATTTGATAGTTCCCCAAGATCAAAATAGAACTATTGCAGATATCTCAACTAAAAACTGGCAAAAGCTCATTAAATTCGCTGTCCTCATCCTGTTAGCATTTAGCGTTACTTTAGTATTTGCCACAGAACCAGCTTTCGGACAAGAATCGGCTCAAAACACTCCAGGATTTAATCCCCAAGTATGGTTAAAAAATGCTTTGCAATGGATTGATGGTCTTGGTGCTGTAGGAGCATTAGCATTTATTTTACTTTATATCATTGCCACCGTCGCCTTTTTGCCAGGATCAATCCTCACTCTTGGTGCAGGGGTTGTCTTTGGTGTGGTGATGGGTTCACTTTATGTCTTCATTGGTGCAACTATAGGAGCAGCAGCAGCTTTCTTAGTCGGACGTTATTTGGCGAGGGGTTGGGTGGCTAAGAAAATCGCAGATAATCATAAATTTCGGGCGATTGATGAAGCCGTAGGTAGAGAAGGACTAAAAATTGTCCTGTTAACCCGACTTTCTCCTATCTTCCCCTTTAACCTGTTGAACTATGCCTATGGTGTAACCGGAGTTTCCCTCAAAGACTACGTTCTGGGTTCAATTGGCATGATTCCCGGCACAATTATGTATGTTTATATCGGTTCTTTAGCGGGAAGTATTGCCACAATTGGTACTGACTCTCAACCCGGAAATCCCGGTGTCCAGTGGGCAATTCGGATTATCGGCTTTATCGCTACGGTTGCTGTGACAATTTATGTCACTAAGGTGGCTCGTAAGGCGTTAGAAGAGGAAGTTTTATAGTAATTTCTGTCCAAATTTACTACTTTTTAGATGAGAGGAAAATACACTTCATCAGCATTTTCGTTACTCCTTCACAAAATTGTGTCAATTTGCTGTAAATAAAGATTGAAAAAATCTTCCTCTTCTGTCAAGGTGTAATCTTCAATTAACCCTTTATGCTGAATAGAAACATTATTCTCTTTCTTAATTATTACAATTGAACCATCTATAGCATCCCTTAATAACATCATCTCTGTTTCAGTAGGATGATCTAAAATTACAATATTACTACCTTGGTAAACCATTCCTTCTGCTTCTAGAATGTCTTCTGAATATTCAGCAATTAGTAAATCCAGTTGGGGATGACGCAACAAAGTTTGGATATTGCGATTGTAATCTTGATGCAAAACTTTTTCGGAACGGTTGATAAATATTCCCTCACGACACACAGCACCTATTTTCATTTGGGGATGCTGTAAGAGAATGTGGTCAATTGTTGCTTGTAATTCGATGATAGTAATTTTATTGAAAGTGATAGTTGGTATTTTGGCATCTTGGGCTGATTGAAAAAAGGTTGATAAAATATGAGCAGGAACATCAACACTTGCACCTATAGCTGGGTTAAGGTGCATTAAAATTCCTGGTGCAGCGTTAATTTCTAAGATAGCAAAATTGCCCAATTGCCAAGAGTGGGCAATATTTTTAGCAATAACATCAATACCTAGACAAGTGAGGCGAAAATGTTGGGCGATGTCTTCAGCTAAGATAATATTATCAGGGTGAATTTTATTTGTGGCATTAATGCTGATACCACCAGATGATATATTAGCAACTTGGGAAAGATAAATAGTACAATTTTTCTCAAGTATACTATCTAAACTCAATCTTTGTTCATCTAAATATCGTTCCATTGCATCATCAATGACAATTTTACTCATCGGTGATGTGGGTGTATCACTCCGTTCTGGTTTACGATTTTCTTTTCTGATTAATTCTCTAATTGTTGAATAACCATTACCCACAACTGATGGTGGACGACGTTCTGTAGCCGCAACAAATTTACCATTTACGCATAATAACCGAAAATCATTTCCTGATATACTTTCTTCTACAATCACTCTAATTGATTCATCTTCTGGAATTGCTAATACTACCAAATCATAAGCAGATTTCAATTCTCTAGAATTTTGCACACCAGCAGTTACACCTATTCCTTTATGACCTACAACAGGCTTAATTACAACTGGATATCCAATTTCTCTAGCTACATCTAAAGCTTCTGCTTCGGAAACCACAATATCACCATGAGGAACGGGAAAACCCAACCGTTCTAAAAATTCCTTACAGTCATCTTTGCGAGTAGTGAATTCAGAATCTAGATGACTGTCAATATCAAAACTTGTTGCTACTCCTCGCACTTGTTTTTTACCATAACCATATTGCATTAATCCTTCTTCCCACAAATAGAAAGTAGGAATACCCTGTTGATATGCAGTTTGCCATAAAGCATAAACAGTAGGACCACCATAGACAGATTCCCGGAACTTATTTTGCAATTTAATTAACTGTTCCTCAAAGGTGAAATACCCATCTTTAGTAATACTTTCAAACCAATCCCAAACTAGGTAAACTACTCCTCTAGCTGTACGCTCATGTAATGCTTGAATACTGATTCTTACATAAGAGTGGTATGGTTTAATACTCCAAAGTTGAAAATGTAAACCCATATCTAATTTGCTCACTTCTGCAACAACATGAGCAAATAAATCAGCGTATAATTGATATTTTAGCTCGGCTAAGTGAGGATAGAAATCGCTGATAATAGCAATATAATCCTCCATTGGTAAGGGATCTCGATCTTCAGTTAAAGCAAAATCAAATACTAGCGCCCCTGTATCCAAATAAGGGTTTGATCCAATATAATACCTGAAGTTAAAAATATCAAAGGCATCAGTTCTTCTGGCATTAATGCGGATGACATCGGTGATTTGCTCTTGAGTCATTGATTTTCAATATATTGACAGTTTTTGAAACTAGTGACCCTACTCCAATTTACTCCTATTATCCCAAATATTTAGCTATCTCAGGGCATAATTTCAACTTAATTCAAGTTTCTGAAAATACTATCTAGAGAAGAAAGATAAAAATAATACCTGGGAAAGATTTAATAATTTTGCTGTTTTAATAAAAGAGAAATAGCTAATTAAAGAGGCAGCAAAGTTATGAATAACACACAGGCTGCTCTAAGAAATGAAGTTAGAGAACTTGCTGAAGAAGCATTTCACTGCAAGCTGATTTCAGGATATGGAGATGGAGCAGATATTAATGAATACCAAATTGTTTATCAAGGAAAACCTAGACATATATCTTTAGAACAAGCTCGTCTTTTCTTAATAGATTTAATTTATAGGAGTTAAATCTCTGATTTTTTCAATAAATCGGTAATCGGGGAGCTTTATAATTGCCAAAACTGGAAATTTCCGCCATGATTAGCCACAACCACCGCAGCAGCAAAATTATCTGCTGGTATTAATTCCCTTAGTTCCCAATTTCCTGTAACCAGTAATTGAGCCGGTTTTTTAGGTGTTAAGTCAATCTCAATTTGTTCCAATTGAACTAAACCATCTCCTGTAGCTTTTAAATAAGCTTCTTTACAAGTCCAGTATCGAAAGAATACTTGTTGCTTTTTTTCAGGAGGAAGTAATTTAATCACTTCATATTCTCTGGGTAAAAAGAAGCGTTTGGCTAGATTTTCTAAATCCGACATTGGGCGAATATATTCTAAATCTACCCCAATTAATCGCTGATAAGTTACACCACACAAGCCTAAATCTTGAGAATGGGACAAATTAAAAAATAGTCCAGAATCTGCAAACTTAGCTGCTAAAAGCGGCTTTCCTCGCTGTTGATAATCAAATTCTACCTGTGATGGTTTTATACCTAAATAACGTCCTAAAATAGTACGAAGACTACCACGACCAATAATAAAACGCTGCCGATGTTCTGGAAAATAAAATCGTTCTGCACGAGTAATTTCATCACTAGATAAAGTTTCTCGGAAAGATTGTATCTGTAATTCTGACTGCTTGAGGTCTATTTTCCAGATATGTACATCATCCGACGACAAAATTAAATTTTCGGGTGCAGGTAGCCAAATATGATTAAACGTAGTCACAAGTAATTAAAAATTCTAGTTTTCGGAGTTTTCAGATTCCCGACTTTTTAGAGAAGTCGGGGATTTGTTTTTGGGATTTGTGAAGGTTATTTTAGCATTTCCACTGTATTCAGCTGTTCAATACGCTTTTCTTCTATCCACTGTAAGATGCGATTCCAAGCCCACCATTGATCAGGATCTTGTGCTTGCTGTTGACACTTTTTACTACTTACATAACCTACATGACCACCGTAGGTAGTGAGTAACAAATTTATATCAGAATTTTTGGCACTAGCAGCTTTTAAATCAGCAACAATATCGGGATCAAATAAGGGGTCATCAGCAGCATAAATAATCAAAGTTGATTTTTGCAACTGAGGTAACAGATGTAAACCACTGCTGGCCTGATAATATTCTGCCACAGAACTAAAACCCAACCGCCCAATTACCAGTTCTTCATCAAATCCCCAAATGCTGTTTGCTCTTTCAATGGCGGCTGGGTCAAAATAACCATGATGAGTATGATGTAGTTTCCAGGCGAGTTTTTTCAATTCTCCAGCAATCCGGGATTCTACGTACTTCCCAAAAGGATGAGTGACCAAGTAAGTGAGCGATCGCAACGAATCCAAACTGGGACAAATCACTGCCCCACCAGCAACGTCAATATTTTTATGATCTAAATCTTGTGCCGATTTTATACCCCACAATGCCAATTGTCCGCCTAAAGAATACCCTGTAAACCAGCATTGACGAGGACAACCCATTGCTACAGCCTCAGCCGCAATTCTGACAAAATCTTCCCCTTCATGTAAACCATCGGAAGTTAAAGTTGGGGATAATGCCGCCGTTTGTCCATGCGCTCGCCAATCGAAGAGAACCACAGCATAACCTTGAGCATAAGCTTTACGTCCTAGCAATCTTAAAAACCATTGTTGTTCTAACTCACCTGTAATCCCATAAGTTCCAACAATTGTGCTATGAGCATTTTTGGGGATAGCAACCCAACCAAAAATTGGCACATCCTGCCCTCCTGTAAATACGACCTGCTGATAAAATGGCTCTGGATGTGGAGTTGTGTTTTCCCAATCTCGTCCTGCCCATAAAGCAGTGTAAGCCGTCATCGCAGCCCCATTTCGCAAGAAATAGGGCGGATTGTAAGTGGAGTCAAGCATCTTATGTTAATTTTTTTGTAAATTAGTCTTGATTTCAACATCTTTTAATCTTAATATTTATGTTAGATTTAAAGTCTTTTTAGAATCCAAATAGTAATCTTTGTATATCTCAAAGGTTCTTATTTATCCTTAAATAGAGTAGTCATAATTTTTTAAGAATGCCGAGGATTCTTGTCATAGACGATGACCCAGCAATTTCAGAACTTGTTGCCATCAACTTGGAAATGGCTGGCTACGATGTTAGTCAAGCTGAAGACGGCATCAAAGGTCAGGCGCTGGCTCTCCAGCTACAACCTGACTTGATCATGCTCGATTTAATGTTGCCCAAAGTAGATGGTTTTACCATTTGCCAACGCTTACGTCGGGATGAACGCACCGCTGAAATTCCAGTTTTAATGTTGACGGCTTTAAGCCAAACTCAATATAAAGTTGAGGGTTTCAATGCTGGTGCGGATGACTACTTGACCAAGCCTTTTGAAGTTGAAGAACTGCTGGCGCGAGTGCGAGCTTTGTTACGACGGACTGATCGCATTCCCCAAGCCGCAAAACACAGTGAAATTCTCAACTATGGTCCTCTTACCCTCGTTCCAGAAAGATTTGAGGCCATCTGGTTTAGTGAAACTGTGAAACTAACTCATTTGGAATTTGAGTTACTTCATTGCTTGCTTCAGCGTCATGGACAGACAGTTTCTCCCAGTGAAATTCTCCGAGAAGTCTGGGGCTATGATCCTGATGATGACATTGAAACTATTCGGGTGCATATTCGCCACTTGAGAACTAAGCTCGAACCAGATCCCCGCCATCCCCGTTATATCAAGACGGTTTATGGTGCTGGATACTGTTTAGAGTTGCCCAGTCTACCACCAACAATTGAGGGAACTACCGCTACATTGGTGGAGTGATATTTCCATCTACCTGATGATGATAGAGCTATAGCGATGCCTACGGCGTTTGCGTAGCGTCTCGAAGAGAGCAAAGCTATCGCACTCTCAAGATAGATCCTCGATTTTTTCAAAGTCGGGGATCTATTCTGTTACTAACCGCCAATAAGTCGTTTTAACAGGGGTAGTTTACCCTGATACGGGGCATAACGCCAATTAATATCTAGTCGAAATGAGTTTTTCAAGACACTTTTGTAATGAGAAAAGGTGTCAAAACCAGCTTTACCATGATAGCTACCAATTCCACTATCACCAACACCACCAAATGGTAATGAAGAAACGGCAACTTGCATGACTGTGTCATTGATACACACACCACCAGATGAAGTTGTTTGTAAAATTCGTTGTTGCAAGTTTTTATTTTCAGAAAATAGATATAAAGCTAAAGGTTTGGGTTTGGAGTTAATCAAATTGATAGCTTCATCAATATCTGTATATTCAATTATGGGCAGAATTGGTCCAAAAATTTCCTCTTCCATAATAGGATCTGCTAAGGAAATATGATCCAGTAATGTGGGTGCAATATAAAGTTCTTCTGGGTTAGTTTCTCCACCAGCTATAATTTCACCACATTTGAGAAAGTTAGCTAACCTATCAAAATGTTTTTTGCTAATAATTCTCGCGAAGTCTGGGCTAGTTGCTGGGGTTTCTCCATAAAATTCTTGCAGACATTTTTTTAAACCATTAACTAAATCTGGTTTGATTTTTTTATTAACTAATAGATAGTCAGGTGCAATACAAGTTTGTCCGGCGTTGATAAATTTACCCCAGGTAATGCGTCTGATCGTCTGCTCTAAATTTATTTCTGTATCAACTATACAAGGACTTTTACCACCTAATTCTAATGTGACTGGGGTGAGATGTTTTGCAGCTGCTGCCATAACGATTTTAGCAATGGCTGTACCACCTGTAAAAAAGATGTGATCGAATTTTTCTGCTAGTAACTTTTGACTGGTTTCTACTCCACCTTGTGCGACTGTAATATATTCTGGGAGGAAATATTTACTGATGAGTTCAGATAATAAATTGGCGGTGTGGGGTGCAAGTTCTGAAGGTTTGATAATTGCACAATTTCCCGATGCGATCGCACCGACTAAAGGCGCAATCATTAAATAAAATGGATAGTTCCACGGTCCAATTATTAAAACTATTCCTAGAGGTTCAGGATGAATTTTAGCTGAGTAAGGAAATAAATCCCAGGGAACTGTTGCTTTTTGAGGTTTAGTCCAATTAAGAATATTTTTGATGGCGTAATTTATTTCTTTAATCACACCGATTTCTGTAGCATAAGCTTCAAATTCTGGTTTATGTAAATCGGCGTTTAAGGCTTTAATAATATCGGCTTTGTTGTCTATGACTAATTGTTTGAGAGTTTTTAATTGAGTTAATCGAAAATCTACATCTTTAGTTTTACCAGTTATAAAAAACTCCCGTTGTTGGTTGAGAATTGCCCTGGGGTTGCTTGTTTCAACAGAAATCATATTTTCATCCTCAGCAGAGTTGAATATTTTTGTGATGTAAGTATTCAGCTATAGCAATCGTTCATACCCATATCCCCGACTTATTTTGTTGATTGTGTCCATAAATAATCAATTGATCTCAGAAATCGGGGATCTTATCTCCTCACCTGAATTCTTACTTTGTGATATGGTAACATGATTTCTTAATAATTAGGAGTTAGATTTTGGTTGTAAAGGTAAATTAACTATAAAAATACTACCTTTACCTAACTCAGAATTAACGCTAATTTTACCTTGATGTGCTTCGATAATAAGACGTACTAAATAGAGTCCTAAGCCACTACCAGAAAAATCGTGATTACCTTGACGAAATCGTTCAAATAAAGTCGATTGTTCTTGAGGTGGAATACCCACACCTGTATCTGCTATTTCAATGGTGATGAGATCATTAATATTACTTTGAGAATGAAAACGAAGAGTAACTGAACCGGAATTTGTAAATTTAATCGCGTTACCAATGAGATTGGTAAATAGACGATGTAATTCTAAGCGATCGCCTATGATGGTTTTGGTGTTTAAATCATCCGGTAAATCTAAATTAATAGGTAATGATTTCGCTTGAGCTAAGGGTGTTAATTCTCCAGATATTTCTGTTAACAACTGGCTGATATTTACTGGTTGAAATACTAAAGTTTTGCGTCCAGCTTCAAAACGATAAACTTCTAATAAGGTATTAACCATAGATAGCAAATTGCTGTTACTACGTGCCATCACAGTAATAGCTTCTTGCATTTGTGGTGATAAATCTCCTAAAGCACCTTGCTGAAATAACATCAACATCCGATCAGCTGCTACTAAAGGGGTGCGTAAGTCATGGGTAAGACGAGAAACAAAATCTTGACGCTGAAGGGCAATTTCATCACGTTCATCTATACTGTGTTTGAGTCGCAGGAGCGATCGCACTCTGGCCAGAAGTTCGTCCACGCTAACAGGTTTGCCAATAAAGTCATCTGCTCCTAAATCTAATCCTTGGGCTACGTTGGGTGTATCATGGGCAGTAATCAGCAGAATGGGGATATATTGCTGTAGGTTCAGTTCATTCCGAATGCGTCTAGTGACTTCATAGCCATCCATGTCTGGCATCATCAAATCAAGTAATACTAAATCATAAGCAGATGCTTCTAGTTTGGAAAGTGCTGAAGCCCCATTTTTGGCGCTGCTAGTTGTGTATCCTTCAGCTTCTAAGATAGTTTTGACTAGAAAAATATTATCGGGTGAGTCGTCTACAATTAGTATTTTAGCAGTACGTTTAATTTTGGAAATCATGATAATTTGGGCGTTAATTTATATCCAATTGTAAATTATTTCTAGTAACAATATGATGATCATTGATAAATTTACATATATCCCCGAATTTGCAGATTTGTTAATTCGGGAATATGGGTATTATTTCCTATTAAATTGAGCTACTTAATCGTAATCTGTAGATTGTTCAGTCATAATCTAAAACAAAAAGTACCTTTGTGCCATTGGTAAAACTGTCGCAGGTTCACAGGTTAATAACTCTCCATCTGCGCGAACTTCATAAGTTTCTGGATCAACTTCAATCTGAGGTAAAGCATCATTTAATTTCATATCTTGCTTAGTAATTTGCCGAGTTCCAGAAACAGCAACAATTGATTTTTTCAACCCTAACATTTGGGGAATTTCTCTTTCTAAACCAGCTTGAGAAATAAAAGTTAATGATGTCGCGTGACGCGCACCGGCAAAACTACCAAACATCGGACGCGAATGTACAGGTTGAGGAGTGGGAATACTAGCATTAGCATCTCCCATTTGTGACCAAGCAATCATTCCCCCTTTAATAACTATTTCTGGTTTGACACCAAAAAACGCAGGTTGCCATAAACACAAATCAGCGATTTTCCCCTCTTCCACAGAACCAACATACTCAGCAATACCATGAGTAATTGCTGGGTTAATTGTGTATTTAGATACATATCTTTTAGCTCGCAGATTATCGGCTATACTATCTCCCGCAAGACTTCCCCGTTGTACCTTCATTTTATGGGCAGTTTGCCAGGTTCTAATTATTACCTCTCCGACTCTTCCCATTGCTTGGGAGTCAGAAGCAATCATACTAAATGCGCCTAAATCGTGCAGAATATCTTCAGCAGCAATAGTTTCCCGACGTATACGTGATTCAGCAAAAGCTACATCTTCGGGAATGCTAGGATCAAGATGATGGCACACCATCAACATATCTAGGTGTTCATCTAATGTATTCAGAGTGTAGGGACGAGTCGGGTTAGTGGAAGAAGGTAAAACGTTGGTTTGTCCACAGACTTTAATAATATCCGGTGCGTGTCCTCCCCCAGCGCCTTCTGTATGGTAGGTGTGAATAGCGCGATGTTTAAAAGCGGCAATAGTATCTTCCACAAAACCAGCTTCGTTGAGAGTATCCGTGTGAATTGCTACTTGTACATCATATTCATCAGCCACGGTCAAACAAGTATCAATTGTAGCGGGAGTAGTTCCCCAGTCTTCATGGAGTTTTAACCCCATTGCACCAGCTTCGATTTGTTCTATTAGTCCTTGAGGTTGACTGGTGTTACCTTTACCTAAAAATCCCAGATTGACGGGGAAAGCATCAGCCGCTTGTAGCATTCGGTAAATATTCCAGGGTCCAGGAGTGCAAGTTGTGGCATTTGTTCCTGTAGCTGGTCCTGTTCCGCCACCGATCATGGTGGTAATACCTGATGCGATCGCTACTTCAATTTGTTGGGGACAAATAAAATGAATATGACTATCTATTCCCCCCGCAGTCACAATCATTCCTTCACCGGCTAAAGCTTCCGTTCCCGGTCCAATAATGATATCTATATTGTCTTGAATATAGGGATTTCCGGCTTTACCAATTTTGTGAATTTTGCCGTTTTTGATGCCGATATCTGCTTTAACAATACCCCACCAATCGAGAATCAAAGCATTAGTAATTACTAAGTCTACAGCACCATCAGCGTTAGAAATTGGAGATTGTCCCATTCCATCCCTGATGACTTTTCCTCCTCCAAATTTCACTTCGTCGCCGTAGGTTGTGAAGTCTTTTTCTACTTCTATAAATAGTTCGGTGTCTGCTAATCTAATTTTATCGCCTACTGTTGGTCCGTAGGTGTCAGCGTAGGCGCGGCGGTTCATTTTGTAGGGCATTTTTTTATCCTTTTTTTATCACGCAGAGGCGCAGAGAGAGGTTTAGAGGTTTCCGTTGATTTTGTTGTTGAATCCATAGATTTGACGACTACCAACTAGGGGAATAAGGGTGATTTCTTTTTCGTCTCCTGGTTCAAATCTGACTGCTGTTCCGGCGGGGATATCTAATCTCATTCCTCGCGCTTTTTCTCTGTCAAAATGGAGGGCTTTGTTGACTTCGTAAAAGTGAAAGTGTGAACCAATTTGTATGGGTCTGTCTCCTGTATTTGCTACTATTAATTTAGTAGTTGGACGATTTTCATTGAGTTCGATTTCTCCTGGTGGGGTGACGATTTCGCCTGGTATCATAATTTTTCCCTAATTTAAAGGTTTTCTAAAAATTCTACAAATGGTTTGAAAGCTTGTTGATTGGTAATTTTTTGGTTCTTACTCCTTTTATACTATCTAATAGGATTATGTACAGTTACTAATTTTGTTCCATCAGGAAAAGTTGCCTCTACCTGTACTTCATAAATCATTTCTGGTACACCTTCCATGACATCATCTCGTGTTAATAAAGTTGTTCCATAACTCATTAACTCTGCTACAGTTTGTCCGTTTCTTGCACCTTCTAAAATTGCCGCAGAAATATAAGCCACTGCTTCAGGATAATTTAATTTCAAACCTCTTTCTTTACGTCTTTCTGCGACTAAACCAGCGGTAAATATTAATAATTTATCTTTTTCTTGGGGTGTCAGTTGCATTTTTTTCTCCTAATTAGTTCAAGTTGGCCACACTCTAGGTATACAATTACCACGATTTAACAACGATACTCGCAACATTTGCCAAATATTTGTAAACCAATTTCTGACTTCAGATGTAGAATTACCACGATATCGACACAAAAATCCATGTTCTAACCGAGTTACCCCAGCATCAGAATTGTGCATAATTAAAGAACGTGCTTGTTTAATAATTTCTGGGGAGATGGGAAAACCAACCCAAATGAAACTACCAACAACGGGGTTTCCTGCTAAACCGTGGGGACTGTGAAATACTTCTTCGCTACCGGGTAAATATTGCCTATCAATCCATAATGGGATATTATTCTGCCAGATTTCGGTGTGCGATCGCATCTCTCCCTGTACAAATTTCTCTCCTCTCGCTGTTCTTCCTAATCTCGTAATTTCCCACCCCAAAAAGCTGCTTCCCGTCGCTAATTCTACCCGCAAATCCTGCTGATAAACTGCACCGTTAAATAAAATAGTTTCTTGGGGTAAATATTCTAAACAAGCACCTGCATCAACTTGAATATTTACAGTTTGTTTTGCTATTAAACCGTTACTACGATATATTTTACCAGCAGCAGCGGTAGTAATTAAGACTTGACTATCTGCTTCTAAGTGAATTTGGGAAGATAAGCGATCGCCCCCCACAACGCCCCCAGCCGTGTGTAAAATCACGCTATGGCAAACTTCTTGTCCTTCTGGGTAAAAGGGGCGTTGTACCTTAAATGGTGCTTGGTTATGGTTATAAATTAACTGGGTAGCATCGTGGCGTTTAGCATAGACTAAGTTAAGTTTTCCATACCAACCTGGCTTTGTTCCTGGATTCTGTGTCATTTATATAAATGAAAATTATATTTTATTTAAAATTAGACATTTTGTAAAAGTTTCAGAAAGAAATCTTTAATTTTAGATAAATTTGGCTGATAATATCTTGTCTATGGTTTTTTCGCTAAGATTATATAATCATCTAAAGTATAGCTTGACTCATATTTCTGTCTAAAATACTTTTGGATGATCGGAGACATATACACTTGTTTAGGTAGTTTCTCTCTCGCCAATTTAGCAAATTTAGCAGCAGATAAAGGTATTCTGGAATCAGTTGAGGTTAAATACTTATACCAAACCAATTCTAATTCAAGTTCTGCTACAAATTTGCATACTAAATTTTTTTCTTGGTTTTTATCTTCAAGTTTCTGCGTATTATAAATTTTAAATAACTTTTTATCTTGCACAATTAACAGTACATAACCTTCATTATTTAAACTTTGAGCAAATATTTGTTTATATATCTTATTTGCTTCCTGATTTTTAACTGTATCGTTAAAAAAACAATGGGAAATAACTATAAAATCAAAAAACTTTTTGGGGATATTATTAGATTTTTCATTCCAGGTAAATATGTCATCAGTCACAAAGCGAAAATAAGTATTTACGGGACTAATACACGATTCAATATATCTTCTCCAAAACTGAAGTCCTCGATATTGGAAAGCATCTTGTTTTTCTAAAGAATAATAGGATACGTGCATTTGGGGAATATTAAAAAAGCTGCTACAACTTTGGAGAAATAAAGCCAAACCATAAGCTGTTGTTCCAGGTCCAGCAGCAATATCAAGAATATTCAATTTAGTTGGTAGCAAATCATCCTGATAAATTAAAAACCATGCTAAATAAAGACAATATACATTTTCTAAAAAATATTTCATAAAGTAGACATGAGGAGTTAAACTAAAACGGTAGTCTGGATCTTTTCCCATTTTTAAGCCATTAATATCCTCCAAAGCATCTTCTAACTTAATTGCTAATTGTTTATCAGAAATCTTACTAAATTCTTCTTGAAGATATTCCACGAGTCTAATTTCAAAATCTTCAAATATACGCTCATCAATTCCAGTTACTTGTAGTTTATATTCATCATGCTGTAATAATTTACAACCTTTGTTAATATACGTAATAAATTCCGTATCTGGTTTTAATAAAAAAGTAGATTTTTGTTGTGATGTTTCTGTTAGTTGTTTTCTTAAATTTTCAGCATCTCGTTTATTTTCTTGAAAAGTACGTTCAAGTTGCAGTTTATCTCTGAATAATTTCTCTAACCAAGAAAAATTTGCACCTGATTTTTTAATCTCCTGTAAAATTTGTACAGCACTTCGGGTATCACCACGTTTTAATGCTGATTTAAATTGCTGACTTCTCCACCAATTAATAATAAAATTACTCATAACCAAAACCGTCTTTTCCTTCTTTTATTTCCACACCCGGAAGCTGAGAGACTAACTTTTTTTTAAATCTCTGATAACTAAATCTCTCAGAATTATACCACCAAGCATACTTTTGTTTAATTTCTTCAGCTTCTTGACGAGTTCCTGCGACAAGAGAACGATTATTGTTAGGATGAAAATCTTGAATTACTACTCTATCTGCAATAGCTAATTTCTGAATAAAAGCATCTTCATCTGTTATTAATGTTGGGAGTAAAGGTGTAATCGTAATAGAAAGTTTAGGAATAAAACCTTTAAAACTATCAATACTTTGTCTGATTTTATTAATAGCATTTAATCTGGCTTTAATACTAGGAGAACGGGGTTCAAAATCTCTTCTCACGGCTTCGCTACCTGTGGGAATACTCATATTAATTCGCAATCGTTGAAACCTTTGTAAATAATCAATATCTCTAGTAATAATAGGACTGCGAGTTTGAATTACTAAATTTGGAGTTGCATAACCGTTATCTCTCACATCAAGCATTACCTCTAATAACCTGCGAGTTAATTGATGTTTAGACTCCAAAGGTTGATAAGGATCTGTTACACTACTCATGTAAATTATGGGAGGTTGATTGGGATTTTTCCGATACCATTTTTCTAGCTCTTTTTCCAAAATATCAGCCGCATTTTCTTTATAAATTACCCATTTACCCCAGTCTTGACGCATTTGAGAATTAGGACTAAATGCAGCAGCATAGCAATAACTACAACCATATTGACAACCCCGATAAGGATTGAGAGTAAAATCATAAGCAGCAATAAACCCAGTCGCTTTTGTTAGCAGTGATTTTGCATTTTGGGCGTAAACTGTAGTATCCCCAAATTTTTCACGCACGCATTTTGTAGGAGTTTCGCCGTTATAACCTTCATACCCTGGTTTCGCCATATTTCAATATGTTATTAAGTTAATAGATGCTAAAAATGCTATTGAATATATTTAAATATAAGCACTGCTAAGACACAAACGTATATTCACGTATTTTTCTGTTTTTTTCTAAACATAGAGAAAATAGTAAGTTGAAATTAAGAATGTTATTTAAAACGTATATATTATGTTAATATAAAAATTGTTTGTTGATATTAATAGCTAACAATGTCTACCACTATTAAATTTATTGATTTATTTGCAGGGATTGGGGGAATGAGATTAGGCTTAGAAAAAGCCTGTCAATCTTTAGGAATTCACAGCGAATGTGTTTTAACTTCTGAAATTAAATCCACAGCAATTAAAGTTTATCAACAAAATTTTAATGAAGGTAAAATCTGGGGTGATATCACTGAAATATTAAGTCAACAAATACCTGATTTTGATGTTTTATTAGCTGGGTTTCCCTGTCAACCTTTTAGTAGTGCAGGAACAAGACAAGGATTTTTAGATACTAGAGGAACTTTGTTTTTTGAAATTGAACGTATTTTAAAAGATAAATCACCTTTTGGATTTTTATTAGAAAATGTTGAAGGCTTAGTTCAACATGACGATGGTAGAACATTAACAACTATTATAAATAAATTAGAACAATTAGGTTATCAAGTTAAATGTGATGTTTTGAATGCTAGAGATTTTGGTGTTCCTCAAGATAGAAAAAGAGTTTATATAACTGGAACTAAGACAAACCCTATTTCTTTAAATTTTCCTAGAAATAATAAATCTGTATTATTAAATATTTTACAAACAGGTTGTCCAACTTTACAAACAAATTTTGTCAAAAAATTATTAGCACAATATTCTCTTGATGAACTTTATGGTAAATCTATTAGAGATAAAAGAGGAGGAGAAGATAATATTCACAGTTGGGATTTAGAATTAAAAGGAAATGTTAGTATAGAACAAAGAGAATTACTAAATTTATTACTAAAACAAAGAAGAAGAAAAAATTGGTCTGCTAAAAAGGGTATTCAGTGGATGGATGGAATACCGTTAAGTTTAGATGAAATTGAAACTTTTTATCAACATAAAAATTTAAAACAAATATTAGATGATTTAGCAAATAAAGGTTATTTAAAATATGAGCATCCTAAAGATATTCAAGACGTAGTAAATAAAGATGGTAAAACAGTAAAGAAAAGAGAATATAGACTTGATTTACCTAAAGGCTATAATATTGTAGTTGGTAAACTCAGTTTTCCGATTAATAAAATACTTGATCCTCATGATATTGCACCAACTTTAGTAGCTACTGATATGCAGAGATTAGCAGTAGTTGATGGTAAAGGGTTAAGATGTTTAACAATTAGAGAGGGATTGAGATTATTTGGTTTTCCTGAAGATTATCAAATCAGTTTACCTATCAGTAAAGCATTTGATTTATTGGGAAATACGGTGGTAGTTACTGTTGTTAAAGAAATTACGGAAAGAATAGTTATTCAAAAAATGCTGTCAGTTCCCAATCAAGTCTACGTTCTAAGTAGATAAAACTAATAATCTTTTTACAAAACTTATAATTCTTCTCCTGTATGATAAAAATAGTTATTTTTAACTTTTTCTAACCAATCAGAACTTTGATTCTGTGTTCCAGGATACTTCATTAAAGTATCATATAAACCTTCAACAAAATCAAGCCTCGATTTAAATGGTTTTCTAGCTTTCTGATTTTCCGAATACCACACAACAGGTCTAATATTGACAATTTCATCTTGTTTTACCTGGCATTTAACTGAATAATCCGCTGATCCTCCCGTAATTTCCCATATCTTTTTCAACCACATTTTTCTAACTTTGAATTTATAATCTTTTAATTCATAAGCAAAAATTAAATAATCAGCATCTAACCGATATGCTTCTGTTTTTAAAGAGCGATAGTAAGCTCTAAAATTTGCTACATCAAAATTAGCTGAGGCATTATAATTAAATGTTTTTACTTCTAATAACCCTATAGTATCTGAAGTATTTAGTAGAAAGTCAGGAAATTCTTGGGTATTTGTTTTGGTTCTAAACTCAATTCTTTTTAGTCTCATCCATTCAGTTAACCATTCTTGAAATAAATCACCAATTGCACTTTTTTCATTAATTCTAACAGAGATATTTAGAAAGTTAAAAGTAATTTCTCCTTCTTGATCAGTAATCTCTTGAACCAATAAATCATAAATGTAATTAGCAATAGGATGATAAGACATACAGTGTATTAATTAATAATTAAACTTGAACATATCATCGGTATAAGAATTAACTTGATTTCTTAAGATTGTCTTTATACTAAAAATAAAATTGCTGCTACCGCTCCCTTTCTGATCAAATATTCCTTTTATGTATCCAGAACCATTGCTGTATATGGGTTTGATCTAAATTAATAGGCGATAGCGAAGCACTCCGTAGGAATCACCTATTTTTGAGAATGCTGCGGACGAATCACTCTAACTAATCTATTTTCAAGAGTACCTTCAGCAGAAATAGCATTATTGATAAGTGCTGCTTGTCTTTCTGTGTTTAAGTCTTCCTTGCAGAGGATAATTCCAAAATGGTTAGGTTGAGATCGATGCAATCGTCTGAAATCATCCCAATTTCGTGTCAAAACAGCACGTTTATCCGCGATCGCAAATTCTAGGACATCCTCATCGGGAATTCCTAATCTAGACTTTCCTGTTTCTTCAGTAGTAAGGACATCGTGACCAAATATCCGCAGCAATTCTACAATGGGCAGAGGAAAATTTTCATCGGCATAAAGACGTGCCATTTTTCAACTTTCCTCATTCCTACGAATGGCAGCCTCAATTTCCTCTAAATGAGCATCAGCATAACCCCAAGCATTGACTAAATCCTCTGCTTTCAAGTGGGGAAAATCCTGTAATATTCGAGCATCGGAAGCATCTAGACGGCGATAATTTACCAGTGACCAAATAGGGATGCGAGTATTGGCGATTCTGGCATCACCACCACACACTCCGGGAGTTTTTTCAATTCCTTGCCAAACATTGCTTAAACTTCGCACTAAGAGTTGGATAGCTTGTGCTTTTTCGGATGGACTTAATGCCAGGAGTTCTGGTTCTAAATCTTTTAAGGTCATAGATACTGTTGTTTTTGTATTTATGGCGATCTTAATTGGCTTGCATTCAGTTTGGTTACAATGCTTTTTTAGAAAAAGTTGCAACGGTTCACATTATATTTTACTAAACAATTCACTAAGAAATTAACCAATTTTCTAACTGTAAATCTTTAACTCTCTTTAAATCAGAATCCTGAGAAACTAAAATTAAATTATGAATTATCGCAGTAGCAGCTATCAAAATATCTGCATCCTGAATAATTTTACCTCTGTTTGTTAAATCAGCATGAATTTCCGATGCTTTTTCAAAAATTCTCAGATTATCTAAAAACAAAATAGGATAATCTTGACAAAATTGTTGAAACCAAGCCAATTTTTTAGTAGCATTGATTCTTAAAAGTCCTCTTTGAACTTCATAGTAAGTTATACCACTAATACCAATAAATTCACCTTGACCACGGATTTCTGTAATTTTCAATGCCACTTCAATATTCTGTTTTAGCGACGCTGACACAATATTAGTATCTAATAAATAACCCATTTAACCTCGTTTTACAGATTCATCAAAAATTTGCATTTGCTCTGGAGTCAAATCATTTAGCATTCCTGAAACTAAATGTAAAGATAAAATACTTTTAATCCGTTTCGTTAATTTCTCTTCAGAGATACTATTAACATCAGGAACTTTTAAAGGATCAAAAGTACGATTAATTACTTCCAGCATTTCCTGTCTATTTAAGTTTTCTTGATAAAGAAGATTATTGTCAATTAAAGTTTTGACAATTTCGGGTAACTTTTGATAATTCGATTGATGATTAATAATTTGAGTCATAGTTAAACCTCCTCAAAATAATATCGTTGTTGGACAAGCTGAACCCTATTATAACAGCTACAATGTCCCTGAAAAAGTAGGAATCAACAAAAAAACAGCCGCCCCCTTACGGAAGCGGCCATTTATTTAAAAGTAGGAAAAGATTAGATTTTAGTAGTCGTAATCTCCGCCACCCATACCAGCGCCAGCAGCAGGAGCGCCATCTTTAGGTTCAGGCTTGTCAACAATGATACATTCGGTTGTCAACACCATACCAGCGATAGAAGCAGCGTTTTGCAAAGCAGAACGAGTTACCTTAGCGGGGTCAACAATACCAGCTGCCAACATATCAACGAATTCGTTGGTAGAAGCATTGAAACCAATGTTGAAATCTTTTTCTTTCACTCTTTCAGCAATTACAGCGCCGTTTTGACCAGCGTTTTCTGCAATTCTCTTCAGAGGAGCAGGTAAAGCACGAACGACGATTAAAGCACCAGTCAACTCTTCATTTTTGAGGTTGCTGTTAGCCCAGGTTTCCAATTGAGGAGCGAGGTGAGCTAGGGTTGTACCACCACCGGGAACAATACCTTCTTCTACAGCAGCTTTGGTAGCGTTGATAGCATCTTCCA
The DNA here is from genome assembly GCF_034931405.1 of Anabaena sp. UHCC 0451. Taxonomy (NCBI): domain Bacteria; kingdom Bacillati; phylum Cyanobacteriota; class Cyanophyceae; order Nostocales; family Nostocaceae; genus Anabaena; species Anabaena sp. UHCC 0451. The sequence goes on from NZ_JAYGHA010000020.1 coordinate 81,573, forward strand.
AACGCAGCTTCTTGTCCTTCATTTCGGTTTCGGTAGCTGCACCAACTTTCACAACAGCTACACCACCGGACAATTTAGCCAAACGCTCTTGCAGTTTTTCCTTGTCATAGGAAGATTCGGTTTCATCCATCTGACGGCGGATTTGTTCGCAACGAGCCTTAACAGCAGCTTCGTTACCTTCAGCAACAATGGTGGTGCTGTCCTTGGTGATGGTGATACGGCGAGCTTTACCCAGGCTATCCAGCTTGGTAGTATCCAGCTTTAAACCAGCATCTTCAGTGATTAGTAAACCACCAGTTAAGACAGCGATATCTTCTAGCATAGCCTTACGGCGATCGCCAAAACCAGGAGCTTTCACAGCAGCCACGTTAAGGACACCGCGTAAACGGTTAACTACCAAAGTAGCCAAAGCTTCTTTTTCGATGTCTTCAGCAATGATTACCAAAGGACGACCGGAACGAGCTACTTGCTCAAGTACAGGAACTAAGTCTTGAACTAAAGCAATTTTCTTGTCAGTTAACAAGATGTAAGGCTCATCAAAAACCGTTTCCATTCGCTCTGCATCGGTAGCAAAGTAAGGAGAGATATAGCCTTTATCAAAGCGCATCCCTTCGGTGATTTCCAATTCGGTGGTCATAGACTTCCCTTCTTCTAGGGAAATTACGCCTTCTTTGCCCACCTTGTCCATAGCTTGAGCAATCATGCTACCGACTTCTTCATCGTTACCAGCAGAAATTGCCGCAACTTGAGCGATCGCCTTAGAATCTTCTACAGGACGAGCGTGTTCAGCAATTTTTTCTACTAAGAAAGCAGTAGCTTTATCAATACCGCGCTTCAGCAAAATTGCGTTAGCACCAGCAGCCACGTTCCGCAAGCCTTCTTTAACAATGGCGTGAGCCAAAACTGTAGCGGTGGTTGTACCATCACCAGCAGCGTCGTTAGTTTTAGAAGCAGCTTGGCGAATCAAAGCCACGCCGGTGTTTTCAATATGGTCTTCTAATTCAATTTCTTTAGCAATAGTCACACCATCATTAACGATTTGTGGTGCGCCAAATTTTTTCTCTAAAACTACGTTACGACCTTTTGGTCCAAGGGTGACAGCAACAGCTTCAGCCAGAATATCAATACCACGCTCAAGGGCGCGACGGGCGTTTTCGTTGTAAATAATGCGCTTTGCCATAATCTGTGTAAGTTTTTGATTTGGTTATTTGTAATTAATTGTCAGTTCTTTGGTGGGGTGTGACTTGCCAACTCAAAGTTTTGACTTTTGACTTTTGACTTGTTAGACCCCTCATCACCCAATTAGCTGACTACTGCTAGAATGTCTTTCTCAGAAAGCAGTACATATTCTTCAGTTCCGAGTTTAACGTCAGTGCCAGCGTACTTGGAGTACAGCACCTTGTTACCCACTTGAACTTCCAATTCTTGACGGCTACCGTCATCATTCCGCTTGCCAGGTCCAAGGGCTACTACTTCACCTACTTGGGGTTTTTCCTTAGCAGTGTCGGGTAAATATAGACCACCTGCGGTCTTTTCTTCAGCGGCGGTCACTTTCACAAAAACGCGATCGCCTAAAGGTTTAACTGTGGATACGCTTAAAGATACAGCTGCCATAATTTTAATTTTCGCTCGCTTGTTAGCACTCTCGACTCCTGAGTGCTAATCTACCGAAAAGCAGCGACAAATGGCAACAAGTTCTTCTGTACGGGTTTCCGAACTAGGGACTGGGGATTGGGGACTGGGTACTGGGTAATCAATTTTATTTTTCCTAATCCC
>NZ_JAYGHA010000020.1:83468-109181 GCF_034931405.1 Anabaena sp. UHCC 0451
CCCCAATCCTCAATCACCAATCCCGAAGTATAAATACCTAATTGTTGTAGTTGTCTGGTTCTGTTGCGTAGGTAGTGAATATTTTTATATGGACAACTTTATTTCCAAAGCTGGGAAATTGTTATAGAACTGTAATCAGGGAGCCGCTTAATGAGTAACAATACAGTGCGACACAACAGCCCTATCATCCCCAACACTACTAAAGCTGAGGAATTGAAAGCCCTAAGTAATTGTGTGGACGCTCCAGGACTGGCAAATTTTCACAGAAAAGGCTGTTGTTTCTTATGACTAGACACTTGTGATCCATCGGGGTCAAAACAGCCCAGTCTAGAATTCTAGCCAGGCCGAAAACTGTGACTCAAGGAGCGACTTTTTGACCAGAGAAATAAGAGTTATCCGATTTGCATCCTCAAAGCTAAAATCAACTGCTTGCGTATTTGTTGTTCTAGGCAGATAATGGTAGTTTACCCAGATGGGGTCTGGTACAGCCAAACAAAACCGGAAGTCATTGAGCGGATCATCCCAGAACACTTAATTGGCATGATGGTAGTTGAAGCACAAGCCTTTTTAACCCATCCTTGCCAGAAACTGCCTTCGTTTCTTGTGAACCTCGACATAGAGGCTTAACATCCAAAGGATATAGCGCAGAGCAATAGTAAACAAATGAAAGTGCGGGTGAGTTGTCAGTTAGGGTCATCTTCAGTTAAATACTGAACTTGTCAACCAGACGGATTATGATTTAATCAGGTTTTTTAGCCCGCTTCTTTCAAAGGAATATATAATAGCGCATTATAAATACTATTGCTCTCCGTATCCTTACTAGACTTTTGCCATTAAGTTACTAGTAATATGTTAAGAGTGACCACCACTTTCACAATAACAAGCCATAAAGGCAAGTTAAGTGGGAAAACAGTACGTGCGGCCAGCGCGGAATTTACGCCTGTGGACAAGCACCCGGTGACGGGCTTGGTGGAAGCAGGAAGCAAACAACAAACTGTTCTAGGGTATATTCCAAATACGCCTCTGCTATGAACAATTTGTGTAAGTTTTGTTTTGCATACACAACATCTCACATAATCCACCATAGAGGATAACTATTCAAGCCCTTGATGGATTTAAGCGCGACAAGTGCCACTGCTATGAAAGAGTCCAGCATGAAAGATCACAAACGACTTCTATTGATTGATGACGACCCTAACCTCATCTTGCTGGTGAAGGATTACTTAGAATTCCGGGGATACGAAGTCATCACGGCCGAAAATGGACGAGAAGCTCTGGATATTTTAGAACATGATGTTCCAGACATGATCATCTGTGACGTGATGATGCCAGAAATGGACGGGTACACTTTTGTCGAACAAGTGCGGCAAAATGAACGCACCAGCTGGATACCTGTTCTCTTCCTGTCAGCTAAGGGACAAAGTGCAGACCGAGTTAAAGGTCTGAATAAAGGGGCTGATGTATATATGGTCAAGCCCTTTGAACCAGAAGAACTCGTAGCCCAGGTAGAATCTTCACTTAAGCAAACTATCCGTTGGAAAGAACATCAAACTAAGGGAGGGGAAAACGGTTCCCGTATCCAGGTTCCCTTTGATGTTCAGTTGACCCCAACCGAACTGAAAGTAGTACAGTTTGTGGCTAGGGGTTTAGCTAACCGGGAAATCGCTGAAGAATTAAATGTCAGTCAGCGTACCGTTGAAAGCCATGTTTCCAATATGTTGGGTAAAACCAATCTCCACAACCGGACTGAACTAGCACGGTGGGCGATTGAAAATCAAATGGCTTAAATGCTCTACTGATTTTTGAAGTTTTGAGTTTTGAGTTCAGGCATCAAAACTCAAAACTCAAATTTATACTCAGTATTGACTTCAGCGTTAGAAGCGTTAGAGCTAATAAAACCTGAATTGTGAAGCTGAGGGATTTTTTAATTCCAACTTCATAATTCACGTTTTATGATACAGTCCCCAACTGCTATATTCCAACCCAGATATCACCTAAAAATATCACTACATCACCTCACTTAAATTTCACATCTCCGCACCCAAAAACAACTGTAGGGGGGTTAGCAATAGCGCAACATAACACTAAAATATCACCCATAGTAGGTTACAACGCGAAATATCAAATCTTTATATTTTTGTACTAAATTATACTTTTCGTTTACTATCCAATACAGAGAAGTACAGCAAAGGCTATTGTTATCCCAAAAAACAGGGAAAATACTATTGACACCATTAAAAATTTTAATTTATAAATGTATGCCAGTTATTTACAAAATAGCGCAAATATCTCCAAATTTCTCGGTTAAATCTTCCTGTGATATGTAAAAATGCAACTGGGTTTTCCATAACACTGATAATTGATTTACCCAGATATATCAGAGTTAAATCATAAGCTTGCGATCGCCAACATAATTTAGTAACATCATAATAAGTATAAAAGCCAAAAGTACGCTCCACAACCCAACGCTTAGGTAAATGGACAAAACCGCAAAACCAGCCCTAACATATCTACTTTCCCCTTATTGCGATATTGCGATCGCTTGTTTAATACTCTAATATCAAGAATTGGATATTTACCAGATGAATCATAGCCTAGTGCTGTTCCTATTGTGCTTGTCGCTCGTAGGTTAGATTGATAAAGTGCGATCGCGAAGCTCTCCGTAGGAATCGCTTAACATTGACTTTCATTTCACTTTTTTCTGTGGGTTAGATTTATTTTGATGATGGCAACCATTCAGGATTGAGAATTTCTGTTAAAGAATAAGGACAGTTTTCAGGGAAAATTTCTGAAGATAATTCAGATTTACGAATCGCATTATTTCTAGCTTTGATGTAGATTTTTCCTAATACTTTTGTACAATGATTATAAAGAACTTTAGATTCCAATAATAAATCTAATTCAAGCCTAAAGTTATCAATTTCTTTTTCCCAACCCTTCCCTGACCAATCTTTTTCTGCACTCCAATAATTATACAATAGTAGATGAATTAAAAGTCTGAGTAAATAACTCTCTACTTTGCGTCTTTGTTCGTTTCCCAATGCAGTAATTTCCTCAATTAAATGTTCCCAGTCAATATTCTCTAAATCCCGATTTTGCAGTTGGTTAAGAGTAATATTTAACCATTCAGGATAATCTTGTTCATAAATCTCGTAATTTGCTTGTGTAGGTTGCATTTTACTTACTTGGGTACAACTTAAATATTGATATTTGGTTGACAGGAAATATGTAAGGATTCATGATACAGAAAACTTGATATAGCAGAGAACAGGGAAGATAAAAGAAAATTGTTCTCCATCCTTCATCCTGAACCCTAGAAATTCTTACGGAAATACTACAAATTAACTCCTTTTTCTGCTATTAACTGTCTTAATTTAGCTAATTCTGCTTCGGCTAAATCCGCACGCTGCTTTTCTTGTTCTACAGGTGTAGGCAACCAGTTATTATCTCGATCATACCAACGTAGCCACGATCTAGTTAATCCTTGATATTCTCCATGCCATAAGCCTAAACCCAGTTCTGCTTCTTCTAACCATACTCCTAGTCCATTTATTGACAAAGGTTGATAACGACTCATTACCAACCCAAAACAATTAAACTCATCTGTATAACGGTTATAAACAAAATAATAGGGAATTCTCAGGATTTGTTCATAAACTGACCATTTATTGGGAGGTTGATTAACTTCCCTTAAACTTCTGCCTAAATCCTCTGCTTCTGTACCTGGTGATATCAATTCTATAGCTACGAAAGGATTTACTCCCTCCTGCCAAGTGACGTAGCTTAATCGGAGTTCTGTTTCTTGATAAAATCGAGATACCCCCAATACTGCAAACCAATCTGGGCGTTTATACCATTGGGGATGGCGGGAATCATAATATAAGTTTAAATCACTACCTGTAAATATATTATCTTCAGTATAGGTAGGTGGACGAAACGTAAGGCGTAATAATTCAGGCTGTAATAGGTGAAATTCATCTGACAATCCTCGCTCCTCCTGGTTTTCACTAGGTAAATCATACATAGTTGGCAATGCTTCTTGAGGAGATAATGGTGGATCTATTTGATACATGATTGATTAGTTCCCTGCCTTAGCGTCGCTGATTGAGGATAATGTTCGCAACTTGAGCATTTAAACTTCTTATAACGAATTAGCTTAACATAGATGCGACCACAGGAGAATACTGTTGCTCTGAGTATGACTGTCGGAAAAAAACTTATTTGATGAAGTAGATATATTTTTAGATCGGTCAAATGTGGAAAGATTAGCGAGAATGATAGAACAACAAGCGCAGTTTATTTTTGTGAGCCTGCGTCGTTCGATGATAGAATCAGCGCAACGCACAATTGGCGTAACTCAAGCTAGAGGTGCTTATACTCAAGTTTTGGGTATTAAGTTAAGTGAAAGGTGATAAAATGTAACTAAGAATTGCGAATTACATCCTCTTTAAATTCTTTCTGATAAATCAAAATATAAAACAAAGCACCAACCCAAATTATACTTTGTATTATTTCTACATAAGGTAAACGAGTCATACTAGAAGGAATTAATAGAGTTAATAAAAGTAAGGTTAATATCAAAATATTGGATTTATTTGATTTTTTAAAAGTTAGATCTATTAGTGCTAATAACAAAAAAACTAACATGACATTATCATAAACTAGATGATAAGTCCATAACCTACCTATAACAGAAGCAATCGCAAAGAGAAACAGCACAGAATGATCCTTAAATAAATAAAATAAACCGATAATTATAGCAGTTGCAACTATAGCTAATAATATTGTCGCTACAAGTGGGTTAATTCCAAAATTCATGAGAACATTAATTCCTGAATATCCTGTATCAACATAGTATTGGGAAACTTTAATCATTTTTGCAACCATATAAATAGGAGAAACTTTCACAAGCATTCCTATGATTGAACTAGAAATAACAATATAGAGACAGCAAACCAATACTGCATTAATTCTTTTTTTGATCATGGGAATAAAAAAATACAGTGCGGAAATATTGGGTTTGAGTAAAGCTAAACCTAATATTAAACCTGCTGATAAATTATAATTTTTCTGCAATAACCAAAACATTCCAATTAACAAAGCATTAATAATGATGCCATATTGCCCAGCACTCAAAGTAGTAGAATGACTAGCAAGTGATAAGCAAGCACTGACCGTAAACCAGGCTTTTAATTTTCCATAAGGTTTGCCTATTTGATAAGCAAAAATAGCTAAAATAACTAAGGATATGGTATTTAATAAAGCATGATACCAGCGGGTCAATTCAAAAGAAATAGGTGGAAAAAATATCAAGCCTGAGAAAAAAGCCCAAGGTGGATATCCTCCCGACATGACTCTTCCTAGTTGGGGATCTATAAAAGGCGAATTTTTAGTAATATCATAAGGATATAAACCGCGATAGATATATTGTTGTTCTTTCCAGCGAGAATATAAATCCCCTGCACCCAGGTGTTTATCTAAAACTAAGTAATAATAGCCTCTGGTGAAATAGACTAAACAGAGTAAAGTTAAAACTAGGGAAAGACAAAAGATGATTTTTGAAGGAGTGAGCTTTTTCAAAACAACTATGATTGATTGATTATTCATTTGACAATATATTTATATTTTTCATCCCTTAATTTAGTAATTATAGCATTTGCCTGATATAATTTTTGAGAATAGATACAGCAATTCTCATGCAAATGAGGTACAAGCAGTAATAATTAAACGCAGATAATTTTGTACTTGATTATGTAATTCTTGGTTAACATCAGCATTTGGGAAAAAATCCAGCGAAGAATTTGACTCTTCAAGACTTTTCAAACACCCTCGTCACGAAAATTAAATAAATCAAGATATTTTTGAGTGGCCGTCGCTGTACTAAATTGCTCAAGCCAAGCTGCATCAACAGACTTAGTGTTACCTGCTAACACCCATTTTATAGCCTCAGCCATTGCTTGGCTATCACCAACAGGTACTAGCTCTCCGTACTTCCCCTCGGCTAAAATCTCCCTTGGTCCACTAGGACAGTCTGTGGATACAACTGGCGTTCCTAAAGCCATCGCTTCAATGAGAACCATGGACAAAGCCTCAGCAAGAGAAGATAAAACTAGGACAGATGAGGCAATTATATAAGCATAGGGATTATCTACAAAGCCTGGTAGCATAGCATCCTGTTCTATACCCAACTCAGAGATTAAAGCTTTTAGTTGCTTTTTCTCCGATCCAGTCCCTAAAATCATCAATCTAGCTGGTTGTACCTGTCGCACCATCGCAAAAGCTCGGATCAAATTAGAAAAATCTTTGACCTGATGTAGCCTTCCCACTGCCAAAATAACAGGAGGTTCTCCCTGCTTAAACCAAGGATGCTCTAGGGGCTGTTTTGACTTTTCCAGAAGTTCAGGTGTGATTACAGGGTTATAAATTACCTGAATCCGAGATAGAGGAATACCAGTTACTTGCACAAAATCGTTGGCTGCTGCCTGAGAAACGATAACAATATCATCCGCCCAAGGATAGAACCATCGAGCCGATAACCTTACCCAATGCGCGTGAATTTTATTCAGAATTGGCCACCGAAATTCAACAATATGTTCTTGAGAAGAAAGTATGCTATGAATAGACACAATAATTCGGGTAGATGACTTGGTGAGGTATTTTGCCAATATAGCCATCTCATTAATGGGATACATCGCTGAAAACAAGTTGAGAGGTTTTTCTTGTTTTAGATAATTAATTAGTTTTAATAGTCCTTGAAAACTGGTTCCTAATTCTACAATTCTGACTTGTGGTGGTAGTTGTGATAAATATTCCCCTTGAGCAGAGCGTAACAACAAATCAACTTTAAATCCCCTTGTAACAAAATTTTGGATCAGGTTGAGACTATTCCTTTCAACTCCACCACAATCAAGAGAGTGGATGAAAAAAGTAATTTTAGAAGTAGAGTTTGACATTGTTTAACATTTTACTGAATTGGTCTTTCAATTTTAAGGTGATACAATTTACTAACTACATTTATCCATAACCAATGGCGAAATTTAACAGGTAAGGTACGCCGACCTATCGGTATCAATAATTCTACATAACCACGCCAGAAAAAGAATACAAAAGGATGATGATAAAGAAGTTTCATTTTCCGTAATACTTGCCAAAGTTCTGTATTCTTCATATCTTGATTAACTAAATATTGCTCCAGCCAGGTTAAAAATTTTTTAAACTTTGGTGGAATTAGTTTTTTATCTTTCTGAACTAGGTGACAATGAGAATCTGGGTGTTGGCGATATTTAATCCAGCACTCATCGGACACAAATATTGGTAACTTTAATTGTACTTTGGCAAAAAAAACTTTATCCTCTCCCCATCCTCGAAAATTCTCTTCAAAACGACCAACTTTTTCAAACACATCCTGTCGAATTATTACATTACTAGGGACAGGTTCTTGATAATGCCCCTTTAAAACATTAATTAATAGTTGTGGAGGTTGTATCAGAGTATTCGGTGAAACTCCCAATTCACAAAAATAATCTCTTTGACTATCTTCAGAATTACCTGTCCAGCTATGCCAAATTTTTACCCATCCATAAACCATTGCCGCTTCTGGTTGCGATTCTAAAATGGCAAGTTGCTGTTCTAATTTATGAGACAACCAGACATCATCAGCATCTAAAAAAGTAATATACTCACCTTGAGCGTGATCAATTCCCCAATTACGGGAAGCACTCATCCCTCGATTTTGATGATTTGCATGGTCTAGATAGCGGACTTTTTCGGGATATTTTTGAGCATATTCTAAGGCGATAACTGTGCTGTTATCCGTTGAGCCATCATCAACTAGTAGTAATTCCCAGTTGGGATAGGTTTGGGAAAATATACTTTTAATTGCTTCCTCAATAAATTTTTCACCATTGAGGAAAATGATAATGCAAGAAACTAAAGGATGTTGATTCATAAGTTTATATCTCTCATCAATAAGATTGGGTGATCATGAGTAATATTTTAATGACGTGCTTCTTAAGAAGAAATTGATAGTAGCTGATGGCAAAATCTTCAAGAATAAAATAATTTTTCGCCAATCTTCAGCCATAACCAATGTCGCAATGACTTAGGTAAAATCTTTCTACTTATTGCTAAGAGTAGATTGACAATTTTCATGACATCTTCACCATACAATATAGGCTGATCACGATTTAACTTTATACACTCTTTTACAACTTGGATATTCGACTCATTTTTCAGTTGATCCTCTATAATTGCCTCAGCTATAAAAGCAAATAGATTATATTTTTGCAGCACTAATTCCCTAGCATAGATCACCGCGTCCCGATTGCGAAGCCAGAGATCACTATTAATGGTTTCTCTAATAATTTCTACAGCTTCTTCAGGTTGATTAATATCAATGGAGACAAAGGATTCTTTGGGGAAATAATCAGTAATATTAGTACAACCATAGTAAATAGGCATAGTATACCCTAAAAAAGCATCAGCGATTTTTTCTGACCAATAATAAAGACCGCTATAGTTCTCAATTGCTAATGTATATTTATAAGGAGCGACTCCATCCCACTTCACATCAATTGGTTTCACTGGTGCTGGAAAACCTTTCCCGAAAAAATCTATATCTAAATTTGCACTTTGAATATAATTCCAAAAATTAAGCCGATTGACTTGACCTTCCATAAATGTATCTGCATTAGTCAACCAAGAAAGAGTTAAATTCTTTGTCGGTATTTCAGTAGAAGTGAGAAAATCATAATCTTTGCCGATCCACCAACCTATTGCTCCATGACTGTGAATATATTTTTTTCCTTTATTATTAACGTCTGGAGTGTATATTCTCGAATATCGCTCCGCGTATTTATAAAAGTAGTCAAAACATTTAATTGGTGGTTCTTGATTAATTGCCCAAACATGATCACGGGGACAATTAACCTGAACATCTCGCTCTAGACAGTTAAGAATTATAAGATAATCACATTCTTTAACTGGTTGTGTTGTAAATTGAATACCTTTCCAAATTCCCAAACTATGGAGAGTTTGGGAAATTATCGGATTTCCTTCTCGATAGCCTTCAATTAGATAGCCTTCAATTAGTCTCACTAAAGTCATTGTTGTTAAGATCCTGTTTTATCGCAGTTTAATTTTGAGTTTTTTGGTAGTCTAATTGATAGAGTTCATGAAATACAGCTTGTTTCTCCATCAGATCATTAAAAGAACCCTGTTCCTTTACTTTACCTTGTTTTAAAACGATGATTTGGTCAGCATTTTTAATGGTTGATAAGCGATGGGCAATAACAATCACAGTTCGATTTTGACTTAGGATATCAATTGACTCTTGAATCAATTTTTCAGAAATATTATCAAGAGCATTTGTAGCTTCATCCAAAATTAAAATCTCAGGATTACACAAAATAGCTCTAGCAATAGAAATACGCTGTCTTTGTCCTCCAGAAAGTTTAATTCCTCTGTCACCGACAAATGTATCATAGCCTTCAGAAAGTTCACAGATAAATTCATGGGCATGAGCTTGTTTGGCTGCTTCTATAATTTCTGTTTCTGTAGCATCTGGACGACCATAGGCAATATTTTCTCTAACTGTAGAACTGAAAATATGCACATCTTGACTAACTAAGGCAATATGACTGCGCCATGTAGCTAAATCAAGTTCTTTGATGGGATATTCATCAATATAAATCTCTCCTGATGTCACATCATAAAAGCGGAAAATCAAGCTAATTATAGTTGATTTACCTGCTCCTGAATAGCCAACTAAAGCAGTAGTTTTCCCTTTGGGAATAAACAGAGAAATATTTTCTAAAGCTGGTTTGTTTTGAGCAGGATATAAAAAATTTACATCCTCAAAAGTAATTCCTTTCTTTAATTCATGAAAACTAACATCCCCAGAAATAATATAGGGTTTATCTTCAGATTCTAGTAATGAAAAAACTGATTTAACATAATTACTCAAAGCAATTACCTGACTTAAGTTACTATTAAGTTTTTGGACTTGTGGCTGCAAACGATAAAGCATAAAAATAAAAGTGATAAGTACAGGAAGAGTAACTTTAGTGTAAAATGCAATCAACATTACACACATCAATATTGCTACTGATAATGCTTCAGAAACAGGCTCAATCATTACTGATTGCATGGCTAAATTTATACCAGAATCACGGGATTTTTTAGAAGCTTGGTAATAACGTTTTTCTTCGTAGCTTTCTTTACCAAATGCCCGAATGGTTTTAATTCCAGTAAAGTTTTCTAATGTGAGGTTACTCAAATAACTATTTGCTTGTTGACATTCTCGTCCCAATGCCTCTGTTTTCGATGTCAGAATGTGGACTAATATAGAAATTAGTAAAAATGCCAATGTTACTAATAATGTTAATCTCCATGAAATTAACAGCAGTAATAAACCGAAAATGCCAATCATGGACAGATTGATGATTACCCAAATTACAAAACTCAATGCTTGACTTGAGTAGTATGTTTCCTGGGTGATTAAGTTTAAAAGTTCACCACTTTTATTAGTATCCCAAAAGCTTTGACTAACGGCAATCAATTGTTTATATACTGCGGTGCGTAACCGATGGAGAGTAGAATTTTGCAACCATGAACAAAGTGCAGTATAAATATAAGATAAAACCGCTTTAATCAGAATTGCTACTAAGATAAATAAAGTAAGCACTAAAACTCGTTGCTGAGGTTGAAAATTAATCAGGTATTGGTCAATATTTTGAATAATTGGATTGTTAATTACTAGAGAATTTCCTGATTGTAGGTTTTGCAAAAATGGAATTAATAAGCTAATTCCTATACCTTCAGCTAAAGAAGCCAAAATTCCTAAAATGACGATTGCTGGAATCCCCCAAGGATAAAGCTGAATTAGAGGAAATATGGTTTTAATAATTTTGATTAATTTAAACATTGTTGATTTGTTGTGAGTTAAATATATTTTGAGATAATAGCTTTTCTGTAACCATACCTAATGTTGTGGCAATTTGAGATAGCAAAATCAGAAAACAAAGGAGGACAGCCGGTTGAGAATATTTTTGTTTTAAAGGATATGTTAATAGTTTAAAATAAAATGACCAAGGCTGGATACTTTTTTGTTGGGGATGTCGTTGGGAATAGGTTTTGTGAAATAGAAATGCACCGCGTCCATAATTAAAGTGTTGTCGGTAAAAAGTAGTTAAGGTTAAATAATGAGCATGATATACTATTGCTTCTTGAGCGTACCTCATCTTATAATTGTGAGATAATAGGCGATCGCAAAATTCCCGATCTTCTGAAGCTATTGAAAATAGTATGTTAAATCCACCAATTTCTAGAAAAACTTTTTTTGATATAGCTATGTTATTAGAAGCGAAAAAAATAGATTTTTCTGGGTTGGCATTATAATTAGCATAAACATAATCTAGCAATGTCTGACTAGCAGTAGCAAAGATATTTTCAGAAAGTGCATTGACGGTACAACCACCAATCAAATCATCTGGGTTAACAATTAAGTAACTTTCTAAAACCTGTAACCAATTATTTGCAGGTGTACAATCGTCATCTATAAATGCTAAGAATTTTCCTTGTGCTTGCTTTGCACCTGTATTTCTAGCACTTGCTGGACCTGCATTAGCTTGGGAAATGAAGGTGAGATTTAGCTGATTTTGAAACGTTTTAACCACCGTTTCTAAAGAGATTTTACTACCATCATCCACAACTATCACCTCAAAGCAGTTACGAGGATAATTTAAGTTAATTATAGATTGCAAGCAATTTGTTAATGGCTGTGGACGATTATAGGTAGGAATAATGATTGAAAATAAAATCTGGTTTTCTAACATAGCTGTGGATTTTAATTATTTCCTCTTCAGTCCTTTTTTGTAAACTCCTCATAATAAGAACGTTCAGTATTTACATCCCATAAATCATGATGCTCTCCTAGAATATTTTTCGCCGCTAATAATCCTGTTAACATTGAATGATCTTGATTATTATAACGGTGCATCCCATTACGTCCAATGGTTTGTAAATTCTCAAAATTCTGCAAATAATCTTGAATAACTTGCAAATGTTGACGATATTCCTCATCATAAACAGGATAAGCTTTTAATTGTCTAATCACTGTCGCATCTTCGATTTTATTAATATTTGATAACAGAGATAAATCTACAATTTCTCTACTAGCAATTTCGATTAATTCACTATCTGACATTGACCAAAGTTCACCACCTTCAGAACAAAAATATTCCATACCCAAGCAAGTTTTACTGCTATCTGGAACCATTGCCGGACTCCAGTTTTTGAAGTTTTGTATTCGTCCTACTTTAAATTCTGGACTATGAATATAAATCCAGTTATCGGGAAATAAATCGGCTTCATCAATTATTAAAGATACGATTAAAAAATCCCGATATTTTAAACTGCGTGCTGCTTGTAAAACTGCTGTCGGTGCTGGGGGATCTAATCGTAATATCAAGGCAGTAACCGGCATACTAGAGATAAACTGGTCTGCTTGTAAATCAAAAGTTTGATTTTCCTGTCGAACACTAATTTTTTGAATCTGATGATCTTGATGGTAAATTTTATCTACCGTCGTGTTGAGATGAACTGTTCCTCCTTTACTGGTGACAATTTCTTGGCATTTTTCCCACATCATCCCCGGTCCAAATTCTGGGTAGTAAAATTCTTTAATCAGGGATTTAGTTTGGTTGGTCTTAAATAGACTGTTTAAGACTGCCCTTTTTAATGACATTCCTTGAATACGTTGTGCTGCCCAATCGGCTCTGATTTCTGTACAGGAAATGCCCCAAACTTTCTCTGTATAAGATTTAAAAAAAGTGGCATATAACCTCTTGCCAAACCGGTTACACACCCATTGTTCAAAATTTTCTTCGACTGGATGAGGTTTGATTTTAACTTGCAAATAACTAAATAACATTAGCAAACTGTTAATAATTCCCAGATTTGATAATGCGTTACTTAGTTCTAAAGGATAGTTGAAAAATTTACCATTGTAGTAAATGCGTGATAGTCTAGGGACTTTCAGAAAGTTATTCCCCAATATTTCTATCCAAATTTGCTGAATTTCTCCAACTTTTGTGTAGAATCTATGACCGCCAATATCAAACCGATATCCTTTGTATGTTTCTGTCCGAGAAATTCCCCCTACTCGGTCAGCTTGTTCTAATACAATTGGCTGAGTACCTTGCTTAATTAGCTCATGAGCCGCTGTTAAACCGGCCGGGCCAGCACCAATAATTACCACAGTACAACTATCTTTCAAGTATTACTACCTATTATTAATAATATTATTTTGTGATATCATATCACAAACGTTTATTATTTTATACCTTTCCTCAAAATACCAATCACGAAGGCTAAACCACTGTAAAAATAGTAAAACCAGTGCCAGGGTAAAACCTTGAAAGTAAATATAAGACCGCGCTTGTTGAGAAAAAAGCGGTACACTGGCAAGTTAATAATTATCAGTAATAAACTAATTATCATAGTCATGACAAGTAGTTTATGTAGCCACAAACTAGCAAGTAAACTTAGTAATAAAGAGTAAACTAAAATTATACTTAGCCGACTAGACCAACCAAGATTGAGATCAGAAGGCATTTCTCCTTGACGGAGTATTAATTGAGTCCAGGGTAAAGCGCGATCGCACACATCGGCTTTAATTAAAGATATTATTCCCCATCGTTTTAAATGTTTGACTTGCAGCGTTTTCACCAATGCAATTTTGTAACCTGCTGCTTTCAAACGATAACCTAACTCAATATCTTCCACACAAGGACGACGATAACTTTCATCAAAACCCCCCATCGCCAAAAATATATCCCGACGAATTGCACCGCAAGCCCCCCAAAATGTAAAAGCATCTTCATTGCCATTTTGATGGGTATAATGATGAAAAAGATTTTTGTACTGAGAAAGAAAGTTAGCTGCTCCTGGAGCATCATCATAAGAACCAATCAAAGCAGCTAGACTTGCATCTTCTGTAAAAGCTAATCTTACCTGTTGGATGGTATCTGGAGCGATCGCTACATCAGCATCCACAAAAAAAAGGATATCTCCTCCAGCCGCAGATGCACCTAAATTTCTCGCTTGTGCTGGTCCCCCTTTCTCCTCAACTCTAATTACCTTTGATCCCCAGTCTGCTGCTACTTGCCCAGAATTATCTGTATCGCCATCAGCCACTACAATCACTTCTGTAGGTTTAATCTGGGATGCGCTCAGACTTGACAAACATTGCCGGAATAAATCACCACCATTATAAACTGGAATAATAACTGAAATTGATAGCTTTGTTAGCAAATTCATTTTTATCTATTTTTATCTATGATTTATTGTTTAAAGCCTGAAATTTTATTATTTTACGCCTTTGAGGACATAAATTTGGGACAATTAATATGTTTTTAGATCGGGCAAACCTGGAACGATTAGCTAGAATGATTAAACAACAGGCACAACAAGCACAGTTTATTGTTGTGAGTTTGCGCCGTCCGATGATAGAATCAGCCGAGCGGACAATTGGGGTGACTCAAGCTGGGGGAGCTTATACTCAAGTTTTGGGTATTAAGTTAAGTGATAGGTGATAAGCAAAAGGCACGAGGCAAAAGGCAAAAGGCAAGAGTAAAATAATATTATGACCAAGAACCCATTACCAATTACCTTGATTTTCTGTTAAAAATAGTTTATAGATAAACCGGATTCGAGATTGCCTACGGCACGTTAAGCGAACAGGACGACCTATATAATGACCTCCGAACAAGTAATTAGACGTTCCGATATATTAAACACCCAAGTAATCACTCGCGATAACGGTAAACGGTTAGGTATCGTGAGTCAAGTTTGGGTTGACATTGATCAAAGAGAGGTTGTGGCGCTTGGTTTGCGAGACAGCCTGATCTCTATCTCTGGTCTGCCCCGCCAAATGTATCTTAACAGTATCAACCAAATTGGTGATGTGATACTGGTTGATAATGAAGATGTCATCGAAGACATTGAAGTAGAATCCCTCAGCAACTTGATGAACTGGGAAGTCATTACCGAAACTGGCGAAGTTTTAGGTAAGGTCAGGGGCTTTAAGTTCAATGGCGAAAGTGGTAAAATCTACTCTATAGTCATTGCCTCCTTGGGAGTACCCCAAATACCCGACCAGTTTTTGAGTACCTACGAAATCTCAATAGACGAAGTCGTCAGCACTGGACCGAGTAGATTGATTGTTTTTGAAGGTGCAGAAGAAAGAGTCAATCAATTAACAGTGGGCGTTTTAGAACGTCTGGGTATTGGTAAAGCACCTTGGGAAAGAGACGCAGAAGAAGAATATGGCTATTCTGCACCCCGCACAGTTTCCCCAGCAAATCAACTACCTAGCGGAGTACCATTACAGCCACCTAAGCCCAAAGTTCGCACTCCTGAACCCGTAGCACGGGAAGAAGAATGGAATGAGGACTATATAGAAGAAGAACGGCCACAACGCCGAGTCATGCAAGCCCGTTCCTACGAATCCATACAATACGAAGAGGAAGAAGAAGATAACTGGAGTGAGGCTACGAGTCAAGATAGATATCAAGCACCACCCAAAAAATCCGAATCTCAGCCCCTTAGCAAAGCTTACGCGGATGACTACGACGATTATGATGATGTAGAAGGTGATGCTTGGGAAGATGTCCCAAAACCAGTGAATATTCCCAAAAAGGTCAAAGAAAGACAGGTGGAATACGAGGAAGAAGGCGGATATTAAGTTTTGTAAACCCCCACTACTAAGAGTTAGAGGGGGTTTTGATTCATTAGACTCATTGTGAAACTAAGATTCTCCTCAAGTGACAGAATTTTAAGGTGTAATTACTGACTTAGCCATTTCTACCAACTCACTTTGTTTACCTGCTTTTAACCCAAGAGTGTACTGTACACCCTTTTGTCGCCAGGTTAAAGTCGCATCAGAACAACCCGCACCACATTGAAAATCTACAAAATATGCAGTTTTACCTTTAGCTAAAGATATCGCTTTACCACTAAGTCTAGGGGTTGTTTTGTTAATAGCTTCTGCACTAATCATCCCAAAACGACAAGCTGAACCACCATTACAGTCTGGGCTAAATCCTAGTATAATGTCATACTTATTTTTGTTAGCAGTTTCGATAATTGCGTAAAGTGGGTTTTCCCCTTCCAAACCAGGAATATAGCTAGGTAATAAAATCCTAATTTTAGTATTTTGCTTTAATTTAGGTAGAATTGACTTAAAAACAGTATGTGGTTGAGCAGTTTTGCGATTAACTTGCTGTTTTACTATTAACTGCGGCTGATTTTTTACCGATGCTTGAGCAACATCATGAAAATAGCTGCTGCTAACTAGGAAAAATAAAGCTAACAAAGCACTACTTTTTTTAAAGTTGAAATTCATATTCAAACACCTGGATAATTAAAATAATATTACAACTATAACAATCCTCAATCTTTCGTCAATAAGAAAATTACTGAAATCTTTAAATCCTGAAAATCTTTTATTTTTTGACTTTTAACTTTTGACTTCCCGCAGGGTGTCCTAATTCTGACATTATTCAAAAATTTAAAATATCTAATGATTCCTCAATTTCTAAATCTAAAATAATCGCTTGTGTGTCTTTATATTCTTCTATTTTACCATCTTGCCAATATAAATCTGCCGCTTTTTGAAAATCCTCAATTGCCAGGTGTTTATCTCCGATAATTAACCGAGCATTACCACGATTATAATAAGCATCAGTGTAATTAGATTTAATTTTAATTACTTTGTTAAAATCATCTACTGCGGTTTCATAGTTTCCTAAATCAAAATGAGCATTACCACGATAATAATAGGCTTCTGCATCATTAGCATTGATTTTAATTGCTTGATTATAATCTGCAATTCCTCCTTCATAATCTCCAAAGTCACAGCGAGCATTGCCTCTATTTTTATAAGCGACTGCATCATGAGGTTTAACTTTAATTGACTCTATTAATCTTTGCTGATCATCTACAATACAAGAGGCAATTTCCCGGCTTTGAGGATTAATTTTAATTGCTTGATTATAATCTTCAATTGCTCCTTGATGATCTCCTATTCGAGAACGAGCTTCAGCACGATTTTTGTAAATAATTGCCATATCAGGATGAATTCTGATAGCTTGATTATAATCTTCGATCGCTCTACAAAAATCACCTAATTGATAATATGTACAGCCCCTTTTATTATATGCTTTACCATGATTTATATTAATATTTATCGCTTGGTTATAATTTGTAATTGCTGTATAATAGTCTTTTAGTTGATGATAAACTAAACCTAGCTTGTAATAAATATCAGCATCATGGCTTTGATATTGCAAGGCTTGATTGTAGTTGTTAATTGCTGCTGCATAATCACCATTTTTAAAATAAGTATCACCCAATTTAAGAGGATCTAAAATTGCATCTAAAACAGGATGAGATTTTTTTAATTGTTCCAGAGATGATGTTTGTTGAACTAATTGATTGATCGAAGTTTGTGATTGTTCTAGATAGGATAATAAACCACCAGCATATAATAATTGATTGATTCCAAAAGCAATTTTGCCAGTTTTCAACTTAATCATTTTTGTGGGAAGAAACCCAGCTAAAAAAAGATGATATTCAGATTGTGCTTCATTGACTTCTTCTTGAATTAAAATACAAACAATAACCGTATTTTTTTCTACTTCTTCTGAACTAACAGACCATCTCACGTTATTAATAGTACCGTGACGAGATTTAACTTCTACACCAACGACAGGATTTGAGGTAAGAGTAAAATCACTTTTACCATCACCACCAAAGCGTTTTTCATAATCAACTTCAGTAATAAATTCAGCTAAACGTTCTTTAACTACTTCTTCACCTAATTTACCTTTTAGGTTGTTGATAAAAACATCACGAACTGGAGAAGTGCGTTTATATTTTTCTGCCATTAACCAGCAAAAATCTCGTAATGATTTTAATCTTTGTCCAGAGATGATAGTTAATTCGCTATGTTGTCCTTCGGTTTCACAATGAAGAAGAGAACCAGATTTTAACCTTTTAATAAAATCAGACTGTAGCGATCGCAGTAAAGTAATCCAATCCATTGATAATAGTTTTATGATATTTCTGCGGTCTTTTGATTGAATTATTTTATTAAAAAATCTGGTTTTAGTAAACAAGATCCCCGACTTCTCTGAGAAATCGGGAATCTATCTCCTACAGACTTCCAGACTAAAAAGCGACCTGTTCACCAGGTTGAGGTGCAATTACCCTTGTAGCTAAACTATTTTTATCTAATAACACCTGAAATTCTTCAATACTTCCCTCAGCTTGAATAAATTTGTTTAACAATCCCTCAAATAAAATATCTCCTCCAGCTGCTGTTGGTAGCATGATTTGAGGTTGCAGCCATTTAGCAACTTCTAAAGCACTATTCATACCTTTAATGATTGGACCCAGCAAAGGTAAACCTAAATTAACAATTGGTGTAATTACTACATTTACAGGTGCAAGCTGCTGAAGTTGGGGTGAATGATACCCATGAGGTTCATAATAGAGTGTGAAACCACTTACCAACTCTTTCAGAACATAACCATTTTCTAACAAAGTCGGTCCAAGGGGAGAACCAGGAAGGGCTTTAATTTCTACTTGATTATTCAAGCTGAAGGTTTCACCATGATTGAGTGTGGTTATCGTGGTATAATCCAATTCTTTGACTACTTTAGCTGCATTGGGAGAAGCAACAACGGGAATATTCTTGTTAAGTTGCTTCAGAGTGGGTGGGTGAGCATGATCTTCCAAACCCTGAGATAATAAAATCAAATCAATATTTTCCGGTATTGGTCGATCTTGAGATCGCGAACCTTTGAATAACCAATCCCAATTATTGAAAGTCAAGGAATCTACTAACCAAGGATCTAAGAGTATCCTGTGTCCACCAATTTCTATCAGCCAACTATTGCTATCTAACCAAGTAAAGTACATAGGGGTGAAAATAATAGGAGTAACGACTGATTTTATTATCGAGCATTATATAAAGCTAATGATGGCGGTTTCTCATATTTCCTTTGCACCTAACATTTGTAAAAGTTTTTCTACATTATCCAAATTGCCAACAATGCGGCGAATTGGGTGAGGCCAAACTTTAACTAAAGTGGGAGTTGCGGAAACTTGATCAATTTCTGCTTGTTCTGGATGTGTGAAAACATCAATTACTTTGAGAGTGTAGGGATAACCGAGCGATCGCTCTAATAATTGATGTAAATTTTTTAAACTGCGTTCAGTTGCTGCACTATGACCAGCAACAAATAACCGTAAAACATAACCTTGAGTATTGAGTTTTCCCTGTTGTAGATGCAGCTGATTTTGCTGGTATTGTGATGCTATCTCTGCACGGTCTAAGCGCACAATTAAATCATGATCTTCCCAGAGTTGGGGGAATGAAGCACGATAAGTAGCTAACACCATGCGATCGCATAATCCTTCCTGCCAAGGGGCTGTTTGCCATACTATATCCCCCGTACCAAAAATTGCTTTTAGTACAGACTGATGACGCATAACTGCCGGATAAGCTTCCGCAAAAGTTTGTATTTGTTGTGTACGCGGATTGAACCAATGATCAATAGTCGCCGTATAACAAGGTACTAGAAAATGTGGCGGCTCTGATAAATCCAACATTTCTTGCAAAGCCGCACACAAATGCAAATGCCATCGACCCTGCTTACTAGGATCAATACAGTAAATTAAATCTCCCCCAGGTGTAAACAAAGCAATCCCTTTAAACAACTGGGGTTTAGATACTTGGTCTGTACTCAGCTTGGTCATAGAAGTTTGGGAACTGAGGACTGGGGACTGGGGACTGGGGACTGGGGACTGGGGACTGTGGGGACTGGGGACAGGAGAAGTCAATACCCCAATTGCCAATTCCCAATTGCCAATTGCCAATTCCCAATCCCCAATCCCCAATTCCCAATTAAACACGTCCTCTGAGGAATTGCATCATTTCATTGGGAGTTGGTGACATTTCTATAGCTGTTTCTTCAGTAACACGACCTTCTTGATAGAGATTGAATAAAGACTGATTCATGGTAATCATACCGTCAAAGCCAGCTTGTTTCATCAGTTCCCCAATTTCATCATACTTACCATCTTTAATCCATTCTTTGACCGCCTCAGTGTTAATGAGGATATCGTGGAAAGCTGCCCGTTTACCATCAGTTGTGCGGCATAAACCTTGGGCGATAATCGCTACTAAAGATTCTGAAACTGCTACCCGCATTGCATCCTGTTCCTCACCTGCATACAAATTGAGAATCCGTTCAATAGTTTTCACAGCACTATTAGTGTGCAGGGTTCCCATAACCAAGTGACCAGTTTGAGCCGCTTTGAGAGCAGTATTCACAGTTTCTTTATCCCGCATTTCCCCCACCAGAATCAAATCTGGATCTTCCCGCAAAGCTGCTTTTAAGGCGTTATCAAATTTCCGGGTGTGCATTCCCACTTCCCGCTGCTTGACCAAAGACTTACGACTTTGATGCACAAATTCAATGGGATCTTCAATAGTGATGATGTGCTTGGGCATTTCTCGGTTGATATAGTCAACCATCGCCGCCATTGTGGTAGATTTACCAGAACCAGTCGGACCAGTCACCAAAATCAAACCTTTGTGATAATGGCAAATATCCCGAAAAATTGGTGGTAATCTCAATTGATCCATTGACAATATTTTCAGCGGAATTAACCGCAACACCATTGCATAACCCCTAAGAGAGTCAAAAACGTTAATCCGTACACGGGCAAATTCGTACTGAGTCGCACCGTCAAATTCTAGGTTGTCTTGAAAGCGTTGGATTTCTCCATCCGTCATGATCTCCCGTAACCAACTGATAAAGGTTGGTTTATCAACTTCTGGATAGTTCGTTGTTTGAATTTCTCCCCGGTTACGAAAACGGGGTATTTCACCTACACCTACGTGAACATCAGAAAATCCTTGATCAAAAGCTTCTTGAATCAACTGCGCTAGGGTTAATCCCGCAGGCTGTTTAGAACTAGCTGGAGCAGATGACATTGGTGGTGGTGGTGCTGGACGTTGAGCCGTTCCTGGTGGTGGTGGCGGTGCATTCACAGGGGAATTAGCTCTTTTCTCTGCTGGCATCTGCAACATTTGTGTAGTGTTGCGTTGTGTAATGGAGGTTTGTATACCTGGCGCTGGTGGGGCTGGTGGGGCTGGTGGTTTGGGTGGTAGATTCCGAGACGTTGATTCTGTCATATATTTTCAATTTGGGTAGATCAAAAATTAAATCGACAATTAATTTCCTGGTTAATTGCATAGAACAAGTGAGAGGGAACAGAAAGGATAATTACCAATTCCCTGGCGCAATCAATAGCTAGTTTCAGTTAATCCACCTCCATCTATGTGTTTTTTCGCTGCTAATTCCAGGATTTAGTCAGTTATATACAAATTCTTTAATCAATATAACCTTGTTTTACACAGGTTAATCTTCAGCAGCATCACGTAAATATTTTAAATAGTAACCGTATTTAGTAATACATTAAATTTTATATACGGAGGTTTTAAGATGTAACTTGAGAAATTTTCTCCTATGCAGCAAAGGCCGCAGATAATTTTTCTCGCCCTGTCTTTTGAATTATGAGAAGCAATCCAAATTTTTATAAGAAATGTTAAGCAAACTGAGACATAGATTTTGGGGATCAGCTTTTGGCTTTTCTATCTATAAGGTTATATTCCTCAAGGCATATACTCAATCATAACGGGCTACTAAAACGTGAACTGGACTTTAAATTCACACTTACAAAAAATTAACTGTAAAGTTTAGTAAAGAAATGCTCATCTTTCCCACAGGTTTCTATATACTGGATTTCACTGAATCAAAACAGTTAACTTGCTTTCTATGCAAGCCACAACTGAAATTCAACTTTAAACTTTGCTGTGTAATTGGGAGGAAAAGTCATGGTTTTGGCTCAAAGCTCTAATCAGGGGAAGACCTACTCCTTGCTGATGATTAAAAGCTTTTTAATCTGGACTTTCACATTGGCAGTATGCCTGTTGGTTGTCGGTTTTCCATTAGTTGTTGTTATGGCTACGGTCGGATGCCTGTTGTCAATTGTCCTGCAATCTGTGATGCCTGTTAGTGCAGTGCTGCTAGTAGCAGGTGGTTTAATCATGTTCAACGTGCTGACAGTTTTGATAGTGGCTGGTGTACTAACTGCTAAAGGAATTCATCCTAAAGAAGTTAAGTGGTTAAGCTGGCTACATGGTGAAGCAGACAAAGTGCAGACTACCGTTTATGCTGCTTGTCCTTTAACCTGTGAATTCAAATAATTAACATTGCTAAATTCGACAAACAGTGCGTCTGCCCGGTTAAGCCGGGTTTTTTCATGTTTGTCAGTTGTCAGTTGTCAGTTGTCTAATGTCTAATGACTAATGACTAATTAACTAATGACTAATGATTAAAAAAGTTGGCATTATTTTAGGTACTCGTCCAGAGGCCATTAAACTAGCACCAGTAATTAAGGTTTTTCAAAGTTCTCCAGATTTAGAAGTGCAGGTAATTCTGACTGGACAACATCGGGAAATGGTGGCACAAGTGATGCAGTTGTTCAACCTCAAGGCAGATCATAATTTAGATATTATGCAGCCTCAACAATCTCTCAATGATATTACCTGTCGAAGTTTGCAAGGTTTAGAAGCTTTATTTATAAAACAAAACTTAGATTTAGTTGTAGTCCAGGGAGATACAACAACTGCTTTTGCGGCAGCTTTAGCCGCTTTTTATCAAAAAATCCCCGTTGGCCATGTGGAAGCTGGGTTAAGAACTGATGATTTATTTAATCCCTATCCAGAAGAAGCGAATAGAAGGTTAATTTCCCAAATCACCCAATTACATTTTGCTCCCACTTCCCTCGCGGTGGAAAATTTACAGGCTTCTGGTGTGTTGGGTGAAATTCATCTGACAGGTAATACGGTGATTGATGCGTTGTTGAATGTAGCTGTAACTAACCCAGCTTGTGAGATATCGGGTTTAAACTGGGATGAATATCGGGTGATATTAGCTACAGTGCATCGTCGGGAAAATTGGGGAGAACCACTGCAAGCGATCGCTCAAGCATTTTTACGGATTTTAGATAAGTTTCCTGGTACAGCTTTATTATTGCCTTTACACAGGAATCCTACAGTTAGAGAACCATTACAGCAGTTATTAGGTAATCATCCCCGCATTTTCTTGACAGAACCATTAGATTATGGTGAATTAGTAGGAGCGATAGGGCGATCGCAGCTATTATTAACAGACTCCGGTGGTTTGCAAGAAGAAGCCCCCAGTCTCGGTAAACCCGTACTCGTTCTTAGAGACACCACAGAAAGACCAGAAGCAGTGACCGCTGGAACAGCGAAATTAGTAGGAACGGAAACCGAAAGAATTGTTGCTGCTGCCAGTGAGTTACTAAGTAGCCCAGAAGCTTATGCAGCAATGGCCAATGCCATTAATCCCTTTGGGGATGGTCATGCAGCAGAACGGATTTTGCAAATCGTGAACAATTATCTGGGTTAAGGAAACTGGGGATTGGGGATTGGGGATTGGGGATTGGGGATTGGGGATTGGGGATTGGAAAGAAATTTATTCTCCCCTGCTCCCTGCTCCCTGCTCCCTTTCCTCTTCACTGTCACCTGTCACCTGTCACCTGTCACCTGTCACCTATTCCCTCTAACTAATACCCAAAGCGCCACGAGTAGCTGGACCAACTACCCCATCAACAAGGAGATTATTGCGTCGTTGGAAGTTGCGGACTTGGCGAGTAGTTTCTGGTCCATAAACACCATCAACTCTGATGCCTAAAGCTCTTTGAACTATTCTCACGCGCTCACCTCTAGCTCCTGGTCTCAGAAAAACCCGACCACCAACACCAGAACCATGACTACGAGGGGATGTTCCACGATTCATACTAATCCATCTTTCCGCAACATAATTTCCTTGATAACGCCCAGAAGTAATTTGAGCATAACCATTACGGACATTGCCTGTATTCCCAATATTTGTACCATTAGGTACACAAGCTACAGATGAATTACCACTGCTAGGACCCCGGCGGATATATAAACAACTACCATTAGTTCTGACATATTCTGCGGAAGCTTGCTGAATTTGGGAAGCAGCAGCAAGTAAAACCGTTACACCTGCTAAAGTCAACCAAGCAGAAGACTTCAGTAATTTTTGCCAATTAAATTGCAACTTGGGAAGATTCAACTCCACATTAACGGGAGTCTCTTCATTAGCCATGTACATATACGAATAAGCCATATATTCCATAATTTTCTGCTCCTTGATGTAAGTAGTTGGGATATTACAAACAGTGACGGTGATATTTTCTAGATTTAATCTAGACGTATTTTATACTCTTTAATTGGCCAAAATTTTGAAGCTATATTCCGCCCTTTCAACTGTCACACTATGGTATTTTTCAAGAAATCATAACTTACTTAAAGAGACAGTAATTTTAATTGCCAGCGTGATGGGAAGTATTAAAATTATCAGAACGAATGTGACTACCATTGCGCCACACTTCCACCTTGTCTGGACTAACTAAGTATGAAAAAGAACCGTTATCTGCTCGATATGTGTTTTTCCCAACATTCCAAGCAGCTATTTTGAAAGGTTTACTGGCATCTTGCTTTAATTGTCCAATGTAAAATAGTTGACCTTTTTCTTCGCAGACTTGAACCCGCATTTTTGCAGTCTCACCGATGATAACTGTCATCCCTGCACATTCATTGTTAGTTGTTATGGGTGGAATATTGACAGGAATAGGTTGTGAAGGGGAAACAGGTTTTTCTAATGGTAGTTTAGCAGTAGTTAAAGAAGATAAGATTCCCAGAGGATCAACAGCTAACCTACTATTTTTATAGACCTCAAAGTGTAAATGAGGCGCTGTACTATTACCTGTAGATCCCATTTCTGCAATTATTTGTCCTTGATTAACTTCTTGACCTTTACTGACCAACAAACGTCGATTGTGACCATAAACTGTTACACTACCAACTGGATGCTTGATTTCTATAAAATTACCTAAGCCCCAATCATCCCAACCAGCTTTAACAACTGTACCTGATGCAGCCGCAAAAATAGGTGTACCAATCGCACCTGCAATATCAATTCCTTCATGTTGATATTTACGGAAACCTTGAGAAACAGTGCCGCTAGTAGGCCAAATTAAGGTAGCCTCTACTGAGGAATTTGGTTGAATTAGGGAAGCTTTGACTATCTGTGGTAACGCAGATGTAGTTGTACCCAAAACAAATATTAAGGAGATGATTCCAATCAATGTATAACTACAGAACCGAGAAATAGTATTTTTTTTCATAAAAAACTCTTAAGTTCTTTATTTGCTGTTTCAGCATTACTCAGCTAACATCAGGAAAATTACTACCTTGAGATTAAAATACATACAGCATTCTGAAATCAGGGACAGACAGATTGATTTTTATCGGTTTTTCATAAATACGATGACTTCCTTTTCATTCTCTTTGCGTCTGTGTGCGAAACCATCCTCTATAAAAAACTATAGGGGCAGTTTCTACAACCACCCCTAACATACATCTAAGATACAAGCTTGGGTTGAGGTAGGCAACCC
This sequence comes from Anabaena sp. UHCC 0451, assembly GCF_034931405.1. Lineage (NCBI taxonomy): Bacteria > Bacillati > Cyanobacteriota > Cyanophyceae > Nostocales > Nostocaceae > Anabaena > Anabaena sp. UHCC 0451. Next base: position 109,116 of record NZ_JAYGHA010000020.1, read on the forward strand.
AACAAATGCACAAGGTATTGAATTACAGGAATACCCGGTAAGCGTAAAGCTCAGTCACAAAGCGTA